>JAEWEZ010000011.1 GCA_023389045.1 Actinomycetes bacterium | reverse complement strand
CAAGGAGCGCGGGCAGCAGAGTGGTCAGTCCGCCGCGTTTGCGGCGCCGACGGTGCCCACGGTGGCTTCCGCGGTGGCTGCCGCCCTGGCCGCCGCTACGTCCGCGGTGGCTGCGGCGGTGCCCAGTGTCGCGGCTGCGCTGGCCCTCAGCAATATGGTCGAGGGCAAAACGGCCCTCATGCCGGGGGTCATGCGTCATCACGATCCTCCTCCTTGTGGGGGATGGCTTGCGCGTCCTCGGGGGTGGACGGCAGAACCTGTTCACCGGCGCGGGCGCCGGTGCTGCGCTCAAGATCTAAAGCATTCTGCAGGATCATCACCGCTGCGACCTGATCGACCACTTGGCGGTGTTTGCGTCCCTTGCGTCCGGAGGCGTGCATGGCGCGGTGCGCGGACACGGTGGTGAGGCGTTCATCCACCAGGTGCACCGTCGCCTCCAGCCCGTGCGTAGCAAGCGCTGCCACCAGTTCAGCGGCGAAATCGCGTGCCTTCACCGCGGCAGGCCCTTCGCGGCCATCCAGGGATCGGGGAAGCCCAACCATGATGGCACGCGCCTCGCATTCGCGGCTCTCCTCCACGACACGCATCACAGCGGTATCACGCGTCAGCGTGTCCACGGGGGTGGCGATCAGGCCGTCGAGGTCACTGCGGGCGAGCCCGACGCGGACATCCCCGACATCCACCCCGAGCCGTATCCCGCGGGGCAGGCTCTGGGTGGCGTCTGTGCCGGGGCCGGTCATGCGCGGGCAGCGTCGGTCACGGCGCCGCGCACCGCGGTCAGGGCGTTCTCGGCGCGAGCCGGATCGCCGCCACCGCCCTGGGCGAGGTCGTCCTTGCCGCCGCCGCGGCCGCCCATGGCTTCCGCACCGGTGCGCAGCAGTGCCCCCGCCTTCAGACCCTTTTCGCGGGCGGCAGCGTTTGTTGCCACCACCAGGGCGGTCTTGCCGGAGTCGGAGCCGGTCACTGCGACCACAGCAGGTTCAGCCTCACCGAGGCGGGCACGCAGGTCCATCACGAGGGTGCGCAGGTCACCGGCGCTGATGCCGTCACCGGCATCGTGGGCGAGCACTCGCACACCTTCGGTGAGGGCGGCCTGCTCAACGAGCTGACCGGCCTGGGCCTGCAGCTGGGCGCCACGTAGGGCTGCAAGCTGCTTTTCCATGTCCTTCACGCGCTGGGTGAGGGCACGCACCCGCTCGGGGATGTCCTCGGAACCAACCTTCAGGATCTCGGCGAGCTGCGAGACCATCGCGTGTTCCTTGGCCTGGAAGCGGTAGGCGGATAGGCCCACGAGGGCGTCCACGCGGCGCACACCCGAGCCGATCGAGGATTCGCCCATGAGCTGCACAGAGCCGAGGGCGCCGGTGCTGCGCACATGCGTGCCACCGCACAGTTCCCGGGACCAGTCCCCGCCGATAGAGACGACGCGCACGATGTCGCCGTACTTCTCCCCGAAGAGGGCCTGGGCGCCGAGCGCCTTGGCTTCGTCGAGGGGCATCTGCGTGTCGGTGATCTCGAGCTCCTGCTGCAGCAGGGTGTTCACTCGGCCCTCGATCTGTTCGAGCGAGGACTTCGGCACGGCCTGCCCGTAGCGGAAGTCGAAGCGCATACGTCCCGGGGAGTTTTCGGAGCCGGCCTGGGTGGCACCGTCGCCGAGTTCCTCGCGCAGCGCCTGATGAACCATGTGGGTGGCGGTGTGGGCGCGGGCGATCGCTCCGCGTCGTTCCACATCGATCTCGGCGATCGCGCTGTCACCGGGGGCCACGGTGCCTTCAATGAGGCGCCCGCGGTGCACGCTGAGACCCTTCACGGGGGCCTGCACATCGTCCACTTCGATAATGCCGCCACCGGCCAGGGAAATCCGGCCCTGGTCAGCGAGCTGACCGCCGGCTTCCGCATAGAACGGGGTTTCGGCCAGCACGATTTCCACATCGGCGGGGGCTTCGGCGCTATTCACGAGCGCCCCGCCCACGAGCACCGATTCGACGGTGGTGGCCACCTGGTGTTCGGTGTAGCCGAGGAAGGTGATCGGGCCACCGCGGGTGCCGAGCAGACGGTTGTACACGGCGGTGTCGGTGTGGCCGGTCTTCTTCGAGGCGGCGTCGGCGCGGGCGCGTTCGCGCTGCTCCTGCATGGCGGCGCGGAAGCCTTCCTCATCCACGCTGAGGCCCACTTCCTGCGCCATCTCGAGCGTCAGATCGATGGGGAAGCCGTAGGTGTCGTGCAGACGGAAAGCGTCTTCACCCGCCACGGAGGTGCGGCCAGCGGATTTCGCGGCCCCGGCCACCTGGTCGAAGATCGCGGTGCCGGTGGTGAGGGTGCGACGGAAGGCGTCTTCCTCGGTGTAGATCACGTCGCTGATGCGGTCGAAGTCCGTGATCAGGTTCGGGTAGGACTCCCCCATCACGCCCTGCGAGACAGGCAGCAGCTCGGGCATCACGGGCTTGTCGTAGCCGAGCAGACGCACAGAGCGCACGGCGCGGCGGATCAGGCGGCGCAGCACATAGCCGCGGCCTTCATTGCCGGGGCGCACGCCATCGCCCACGAGCATGAGGGCGGAGCGCACGTGATCGGCGATGATGCGCATGCGCACATCGTCTTCTTCATCCGCGCCGTAGCGACGCTCGGTGAGCGCCTGGGTGCGGTCGATGACAGGGAAGACCTGATCGGTCTCGTACATGTTGTTCTTGCCCTGGAGCAGGTAGGCAAGACGCTCCACGCCGAGGCCGGTGTCGATCGCGGTCTGGTCCAGTTCGCCCAGGAGCGGGAAGTCGTTGCCGCTGCCTTCACCGCGCAGGAACTCGTCGAACACGAGGTTCCAGATCTCCAGGTACCGGTCACCACCGGGGTCGACGGTGCCGCCCACGGCTTCCGGCCCGTATTCGGGGCCGCGGTCGTAGTGCCATTCACCGCAGCCGCCGGCGGGGCCGGGCTGCCCGGTGGACCAGAAGTTCTCTTCCTTGGGCAGGCGCACGATATGCCCGGGGTCCAGGCCGATCACCTTGGTGAGGTGGTTGTAGGACACCTGGTCCTGGTCCCACAGGGTGATCCACATGCGGTCGCCCTCCAGGCCGAAAC
>JAEWEZ010000157.1 GCA_023389045.1 Actinomycetes bacterium | reverse complement strand
CACCCTCCTTGAGCTCATCTCGATGGCAATGCCTAACCCGGATAAGAACTCCGAGGGTGAGGCTGGTGGGGATTCTGAGGACGCCGGTGAAAAAGACGCAAAAAACGAGGAAACTGACCTTTCCGCCCAGTAGTGACCGACTGGTAACGTGATGCCGCTGGAGCCGATGGGGCTCCAGCGGCATCACGTTATGGAGGGGTTATGGCTGGATCTGGCCGCGGGGTATCTGGTGCCGTGCTGAAAATGCTCGGCGCCAAAGACCACACCATGGAAGTTGTGAGCGCCGAGGACCTCACCTCGCATATGCGGCGGTTGTGGTTCCGTGCTCCCACCATGCTTGAGGAGCTCGACTGGGGCCCGGGCGCCTTCGTGCGCATGTGGTTCCCGGATCCGAAGGGTCGCCGTACCCAGTATCAGCGCGGTTACACGATCGCCGAGATCGGGGAGAGCCCCGACATCTGTGCGGTGGACATGCTCCTTCATGAGCCGAGCGGTCCCGCCTCTCAGTGGGCTGCCGCAGCGGTTCCGGGGGCGCAGCTCCAGGCCATGATCTACGGTTCGCGCACGGCGGTCTGCCCGGATCCTGCCCCGCCCGGGTATCTGCTGATCGGTGATGCGGCGGCGCTCCCCGCGATTGCCTCGATCCTGCGCACCTTCCCCTCGGATCTTCCCGTGGAGGTTCTGCTGGAAGAGCACGATCCGGCCGATCGCGAGATCCCGCTCCCGGAGCATCCGGGGGCGAGCATCACCTGGGTGCCGCGCACGGGTCCCCGCTCCCTCGCGGAGGCCCTTCCAGAGCGCGACCGTCGGGGTTGGCATGCGTGGATGACGCCGGAATCTTCCTCGCTGAGCGCGATTCGTCGGCGATTGAAGAACGATCCGCAGGCACCGCAGCGACGCGAGATGCATATGCAGGCGTACTGGGTGCAGGGACGTGAGATGGGGGTCCGGCGGGACTCGGCCTAGTCGGCTCGTCGAGGAATCAGGCTCAGTGCTCCTGCTGGGCCGCGAGTCCCGACGTCATACGTACCGCATGCAGACGGCGCGCCACCCGGGTGGCGCGCCATTGCGCATCGCCTTGCGGGAACGTTAGCGCGTGGGCAGGGAACGCGAGACTGCCTCGGTGGCAGAGGCGAGATCCACTTCGACCATGCCGTCCACCACACGTGAGGCATACACCGGCAGCCGGAAGTTGGAGCTGGTGTAGCACTCGCCGGTGGCGAGGTCGTAGACCTCCTTGTACAGCGGGGAGGCGATGGTGGGGTGACGCACACCGTCGACCTCGTGGTCACCCACGATGCCGCGGCTCATGATGCCGCGCTGCGTGCGGGGGTCCACATTCGAGGTGATGTACACCTGGCCGTCCCAGGCCAGGAACACGGCCACCTGGACGGTGTCGAAGAGGGCGGCTTCGCCCCAGTTTTCCTGCAGGTCAGCAAGGGTGCAGACGGGGCGCCAGTCGTTGGCCATCGGTCGTGGTTCCTTCCGGACATGGGGGCGAGATGCCCCCAGGATGACACACCCTTAGCGCCCGGACGGGGCATTTGGTACTCCCGATTGGGGCAATCGAGTACTCCCCAATGGGGCAATCGAGCAGTCCCGACTGGGGCTTTGAGTGCTCCCCGACGGGCTCATGTGCCACTCCCGACCACGCGCGACCGCTCCCGCGCGTGCCATCCGAACTAGCACCCGACGTGCCCACCACATCGACGCTCTCCTACCAACCTTCTAGTCGCCGACCTGCAGGGACTAAGGACCATCAGCCCCCGTCCCCGGCCTTTAGTATCGAAGGCGAGCCGCTCGCCCGCGGCCACTGAAGAGGTCCGTGCCCCCGCCCTCAGGAGTTACCCCATGCCCCCACAGCCGCAGCCCCGTCGTGTCGTCGTCGTCGGTGGCGGTCCCGCCGCCCACCACTTCACCGAAACCATGCGCCGTCGGGACGAGGAAAACCGCTGGCACATCACGGTGCTGAGTGAGGAAAGCGAGCTTCCCTACGACCGAGTGAATCTCGCTAAGCGCTGGGATAAGAGCTACGACCTCACCCTCGGCGACCCCACCCTGTGGGACGACCCAATGGTGGACCTGCACCGGGATGAGCGCGTGACCGTGCTGGATCTCGCCGGCTCGAGCGTGCGTACCGCCAAGGGCGCCGATGTGCCCTACGACGAGCTGGTTCTCGCCACCGGGTCGAGCGCTTTCACCCCGCCGATCGACGGCTGGGACACCCAGGGCGTGTTCGTCTACCGCACCACGCAGGACGTGGACGATATGGCCGCCTGCGTGGAGCACATGGCGGAGGATCCGCAGCGCACCGGCAGTGCGATCGTGCTCGGCGGTGGCCTGCTCGGTCTGGAAGCCGCCGGCGGCCTGAAAGAAGCCGGCTTCGACGTGCACCTCGTGGAACTCGCCGACTGGCTCATGCCGGCGCAGCTCGATGAGGGCGGCGGCAAACTCCTGAACCACCTGATCGAATCGCGCGGCATCACCCTGCACACGGGCGTGTCCCTGAAGAGCGTGGTATCGCGCGGCGCCACTGACCTGCCCCCGCATGCCACCAATGTGTCGGCGGTGCGCCTGTCCGATGGGCGCGAACTCCCGGCCGATATGGTCTGCCTGGCTGTGGGTATCCGCCCCCGCGATGAGCTGGCCCGCATCGCCGCCCTCGAAATGGGAATCCGCGGCGGCGTCCTAGTGGGCCAGGACTGCCGCACCAGCGCCGATCACGTGTGGGCGATCGGCGAAGTGGCCGCAATGGAAGGCCGCACGATCGGCCTGGTCGCCCCCGCAAACACGATGGCCGAGGTGGTCGCGGACCGTCTACTCGGCGGCAAAGCCGTCTTCGGTGAGATCGACGGATCCACCAAACTGAAGCTCTCCGGGATCGACGTCGCCTCCTTCGGTGATGCGAAAGGCCAGGAAGCCGGTGGCCTCGACGTCGTCTACGCCGATCCGACCCGCGGCATCTACCAGAAGCTGGTGCTCTCCTCCGATGCACGCACCCTGCGCGGCGGCATCCTCGTCGGTGACGCCCAGAACTACGCGACGCTGCGCGCCTATGTGGGGCGGGAACTGCCCGGCGATCCCTCCGCCTACCTGGCAGCCGCCGGTGGCGAACTGCCCGAGACCGGTGACTTCCCCGATGAGGTCGTCGTTTGCTCCTGCAATAACGTCACCGCCGGCACCCTCAAGCATGCGATCAACGGCGACGGCGACTTCCACCAGCCCGCCCATGACATCGCCACCCTGAAAGCCGTCACCACGGCCGGCACCCAGTGCGGCTCCTGCCTCCCGCTGATGCAGAAGATCCTCGCGGGTGAACTCTCCAAGGCCGGTATCGCCGTCTCCAAGGCCCTGTGTGAGCACTTCGAGCATCCGCGTTCGGTGCTCTACAAACTAGTGCGCGAAGAGCAGCTCGCTACTTTCGACGAGGTCATCACCCGCTTCGGCACCGGCCACGGCTGCGATGTGTGCAAGCCTGTGGTTGCCTCGATCCTCGCCTCTCAGCGTGACCGGTACATCCTGGATAAGGACCTCGGACACCTGCAGGACACCAATGACCGCTTCATCGGCAACATGCAGAAAGACGGCACCTACTCGGTGGTTCCGCGCATCCCCGGCGGCGAAATCACCCCGGACAAACTCCTCGTCATCGCCGAGGTTGCCCGCGACTTCAACCTGTACACCAAACTGACCGGCGCCCAGCGCATCGGCCTGTTCGGTGCACGCCTGGAACAGCTCCCGCATATTTGGAAGCGCCTGATCGACGCCGGTTTTGAATCCGGCCAGGCCTACGGCAAGTCGCTGCGCACCGTAAAGAGCTGCGTGGGCTCCACCTGGTGCCGCTACGGCGTGCAGGACAGTGTGGGCATGGCGATCGCCCTCGAGAACCGCTACAAGGGCCTGCGTTCCCCGCATAAGTTCAAGCTGGGCGTGTCCGGCTGCGCCCGCGAATGCGCTGAGGCCCGCGGCAAGGACATCGGCGTGATCGCCACCGATAAGGGCTGGAACCTGTATGTGGGCGGCAACGGTGGTTTCACGCCGCGGCACGGCGATCTGCTCGCCTCCGATGTGGACGACGAGATGCTGGTGCGTCTGATCGACCGGTTCATGGGCTACTACATCCGCGATGCGGAGAAGCTACAGCGCACCGCCGCCTGGATCGAATCGCATGACGGCGGCCTCGAGCACATCAAGAAGGTGGTGCTGGAGGACGAGCTCGGCATCTGCGAGGACCTGGAGAAGGAAATGCAGGAGTTCGTGGACGGCCACGTCGATGAATGGGTCGCCACCCTGCAGGATCCGCGCAAGCTCGCGCGCTTCCGCTCCTTCATCAACGCCCCCGAAGCGGCTGATCCGCTGTTCGCGCAGGTTCCGGAGCGTGACCAGCACCGTCCGGCCACCCTGGAGGAACGCGAGGCTGTGCTGATCTCCGGTTCGACGGTTCCGGTGCGTGACGCGCACGGCGCCCCGGTGACGCAGTGACAGCCCCGGCCTTGGAGGGGCGGCGGATCGCCGTCACGGCGCACCGACGTGCCGAGGATCAGATCCAGGCGCTGGAGCGTCTGGGAGCGACGGTGCTGCATGCCCCAACGATGCAGATCGTTCCCGTCCAGGACGATGAACGCCTGATCGCCGACACGGAAGCGCTGCTTGCTGCCCGCCCGGAGGCCCTGCTCGTCACGACGGGGCAGGGGTTCCGGGCCTGGCTTGAAGCGCTCCCGACGGGGCTGCGTGAACAGGCAGCGGAGTGGATCACCGAAACCCGCGTGCTGTGCCGCGGACCGAAAGCGCGCGGTGCCGTGCGCGGGGCTGGGTTTCCCGACGCTCCGGCCGCCCCGGAGGAGACCACGGCCTCCCTGGTGGACCTCGCCCTCGAGGCGGGGGTGCGGGACCAGGCGGTCGGTTTCCAACGCCACGGCTATCTGGATACGGCACAGCTTGCCCGCCTGGAGGAGGCCGGCTGCACGCTGCATATCGTCACGCCCTACCGCTGGGTGCCCGGCCCGGATCCGCAGGCTGTCTCACTCTTGATCGACGAGATCATCGCGGGCCGGATCGATGCCGTCACCTTCACCGCCGCTCCCTGCGTCGAGGCCTTGTTCCAGGCCGCCGATGAAAGCGGACGCGGTGACGCGCTCCGGGAGGCGCTGCGTGAGGGGCGCTGCCTGGCGGTTGCCGTCGGGCATGTGACGGCGCAACCCCTCACCCACGCGGGCATCGCGGCTCTCTTCCCCGAGCGTGAACGTATGGCGCCGATGATCCGTCTGCTTTCAGAAAAGTTCACAGCCCAGTAACCGCCGTAGCCCCTTCCCGCGGGCCTAGTGGACCTGCCCGCCCCGTCGGCACAGATCTAGGCTGGGGAGCGTGACCACGCCTGCCACCACCCCGCGCCCCCAGCCCACCTACCCGGAGCAGGATCCGGATTGGGTCCGCTTCTACCAGGAGGGCGTGCCCGCGCAGATCGAGCTGCCCACCGAGTCCCTCACGGATATGTGCGAGCGTTCCTGCCGGGAGGCCGGGGACCGCACCGCGACCGTCTTCTTCGGTGCGGAGATGACGTACACCCAACTCGGGGAGCGGATTGCTCGGGTCGCCGAGGGGATGCGCATCCTGGGTGTACGGCCGGGGGACCGGGTGGCGATCCTGTTGCCAAACTGTCCGCAGCACATGATCGCCTTCTACGCCGTGCTTCGCCTCGGCGGGGTGGTGTGCGAGCACAATCCGCTGTCCACCCAGCGCGAACTCACCGAAGTTTTCGCCGACCACGGGGCGCGGATCGCCATCACTCTCGACTCGGCGATCCCGCGCCTGCGGGAAGCCTCCACCGCCCTGACTGCCCCGCCGCGGATTATCGCGGTGAGCCTGCTGGATGCCCTCCCGCCGCTCAAACGCTGGGCGCTGCGCCTGCCGATCCCACGCCTTGCCCGCACCCGCAAACAACTCTCCAGCGGAGACCGCGGCGATCTCTCCTTCGCCGATCTCCTGAAGAATCGGCCGATCTCTCCCTCGCATCCGCGCCCCACCGTGGATGACCTCGGCGCGATCCAATACACCTCGGGAACCACCGGCGTACCCAAGGGCGTGATGCTCACGCACCGCAATATGTACTGCAATGCCCTGCAGGGCGTGGCCTGGATGCACGGCGCGCGCACCGGCAAAGAAACCAGCTACGCCATGCTCCCCATGTTCCATGCCTTCGGGATGGTCCTGTACATGACCTTCGGGGTGTACAAGCAGGCCCGGCAGGTGCTGTTCCCGAGGCCCGATGTGGATATGGCGCTGGAGGCCATGCGCACCATGCCGCCGAGCATCTACTGCGCGGTGCCTCCGATCTATGAACGCACCGCCCTTGGCGCCCGCGATAAAGGCATCTCCCTGCGCGAGGTCAAATGGTGCATCTCCGGGGCGATGACCCTGCCCGATGAGGTAGTGGAACTGTGGGAATCCGTCTCCGGCGGGCGCCTCGTGGAGGGCTATGGCCTGACCGAATGCGCCCCGATCGCGATGGGGAATCCCTTTAGCGAGACCCGCCGCACCGGCACCATCGGCATCCCCTTCCCCTCCACGCTGCGCCGC
The DNA here is from genome assembly GCA_023389045.1 of Actinomycetes bacterium. GTDB lineage: Bacteria > Actinomycetota > Actinomycetes > Actinomycetales > Dermabacteraceae > Brachybacterium. Next base: position 24,939 of record JAEWEZ010000157.1, on the reverse strand, counting down.
GTGATCGATGAGAACGGGAAAGAGGTGGGGCCGGGGGAAGCGGGAGAACTGATCGTGTCGGGCCCCCAGGTCTTCCAGGGCTACTGGGGAAACCCCGAGGCGACAGCGGAGGCATTCACTGCCGACGGCTGGCTGCGCACCGGCGATATCGTCACCCTGGATGCCGACGGATTCGCGACCATCGTGGACCGCAAGAAAGAAATCATCATCACCGGCGGTTTCAACGTCTCCCCGAGCGAGGTGGAGCGGGTGATGCGTACGCATCCGCAGATTGCCGACGCGGCCGTGGTGGGGGTGCGTCAGGAGCGAGGGGATGAGCAGGTGGTAGCGGCAGTCACGCTCCGTGAGGCCGACGGGGGAGCGCTCGACGAAAGCGAAGTGCGTGCCTGGGCGAAGGAGCGTCTGACCGCCTACAAGGTGCCGCGCCGCGTGCTCGTGGTCGAGGATCTCCCGCGGTCCCTGATCGGCAAGGTGCTGCGCGCGCAGGTGCGCGAGCAGATCACGCCGCGCCTTGGCAACACTGACTCGGCGGCAGACCGTACTCGGCTTTGAAGGCCCGGCGCAGCCCCGAGGCATCGCGGTAACCCACCCGCGGCGCCACCGTTTCAATCGGCAGCCCCGAGCGGATCATGGCAGCGGCCGCTTCGAGACGGGTGCAGCGCCGCCACCGGTTCACGCTCATCCCGGTTTCGGCCACGAACTGCCTTTCGATGGTGCGCGGGGAGGCGAAGAACAGGGCCGCGATCTCCCGGAGGGGACGGGGATCCTCCAGGTTCTCCCGCAGATGCCGGGCCACCGCCAGTGCTTCCCAGGAGCGGGGGAGGGTGCACAGGGTGGCGGTCTGACCGTGCCGCAGGAAATGTTCCGCGACGAGCGCGGAAATATTGACACCGGAGTCGAGCACTCCGCCCTCATGCTGGATCAGGCTGAGCAGGAGGTCTTCGAGCGCTGAACTGCTACCTGATCACCCGCGCCAATATTGACGATGCCCTCGCAGTGGGGTTCTGGTCCGCGGGCACTCTGACCCGCTCCACCTGGGGGAACCTCATCCCGAGCCATTTCGCGAGTGCTCACCCCGATGTCGGGTTCGATCCTGCTCGACGGGAAAGACGTGCACTCTCTGCGGGCACGTGACGTTGCCAAACGCATGGGCCTGCTGCCGCAGACCTCGCATGCCCCGACGGGATCCGCGTGGCAGACCTGGTGGCCCGCGGACGCTTCCCGCACCAGAGCCTGCTGCGGCAGTGGTCGGCGGAGGACCGCCAGGCCGTTGTCGATGCCATGGAAGCAACCGGTGTGGCGGAACTGTCGGGCCGGGAAGTTGATGAACTCTCCGGCGGGCAGCGCCAGCGCGTGTGGGTTTCGATGCTCCTTGCCCAGCAGATGGAACTGATGCTGCTGGATGAGCCGACCACCTTCCTTGACATCAGGCACCAGTACGAACTGCTGGAGCTGTTCCGGGGACTGCACCGTCAGGGCCGCACCGTCGTGGCTGTTTTGCACGACCTGAACCAGGCTGCGCGCTTTGCCACGCACCTGATCGTGATGAAGGACGGCCAGGTGGTGGCGACCGGTGCCCCCGCCGATGTGCTCACCGCAGAACTCGTCGAATCCACCTACGGGCTTCCCTGCGTGATCGTTCCGGACCCGGTGACGGGCACCCCGGCGGTCTTCCCGCGTGATGGCGTCTTCCGCGCCGAGGCGACGGCGGCAGCCGCAACGATCGGTATCGCGGGGGAGAGTCATGAGCCTTCCGAGCACGAGCAGGAAGGGGAGTCCGACGGGACGCTGAGCGAGGACGATGCACCCCAGACGGTGAATCGTCCGCGCTCCGACACAGCCTGAGGCGCCAGAGCAGCCCTGACCACCGCGGGCTGCTCTGGCCTTCCCCAACAGCCCCAAACCTCCCGAGCCTCAACCACCCAGCAGGAGACCCGATGACGAGCGAGGCTTCCACCCCGGTGAGCGGACCGCTGCGCGACAGCGTCATGTACCCGATTACGGTGCGTGAACTGGAAGTGCTGCGCGTGTGCGATGTGACCTCGGGCGCAGGATGGGGCGCGCTGGTCGCTGACGGAACTTGGCGAGGAACTGGCCGACGAAGACACCGCTGAGGAGCTCAACCTCCGCGCTGCCCCGGCAGCGCAGGAGATTGCGGGTGCACTCAGCCTGCTCGGGGCGCTCGCACCCGGGCACGCCGACACCTTCGCGCCGGTAGCCGCGGCGCTGCGGGAGCGTTTGCACCGTGATGATCACGTGCTCGAGAGCCGTATCGCGGATGCGGAACTGGACATCGAATACTTCGCTCAGACCGTGGCTGCATCCTTCCCCTGGAGCCCCCGGCCGACGGATACCGCCAAGGCCCAGGCGCCATCGAACCCCGTGCATGTGTTGCTGCACGGTGACGGTGCGATTCCCCTGCATCGTGAACTGCGGCGCCTGCTGCCCGCCCTGCGCTCCACTGTGCTGGCCTCGGCCGAGGAGATCGCGGTGCTGCAGCGGATCCATGGCAGTGTGTCGGGACTCGAGTACGTCACGCAGGATGCCCAGGCACTGCCTGCCGCCGACCACGCGGTGCTGATCCAGCAGCTGCCCCAGACCAATGATGAGTCGGTGCTTCAGATCGTGACCCGTCTGTGGCAGGCCCTTCCCGCCACGGGATACCTGAGCGTGATGGATGACGTGCTCGCGATCGAAGACATTGACGCGCACGACCTGGAAACGGATCTGCTGCACCGAGTTCTCGACCGGGGGCATCTGCGCACCGATCAGGAAATCCGCGATCTGCTCACACAGGTGGGGGCAGGCGAACCCAAGCGCATCAACATCGGCTGGGGCGTCATGTTGTACAGCCTTACGCCGGCGGTGCACACGCAGGAGAACTAGCCCTCCCGGAGGGGCGTGCCCCGTCGCCCTCAGCCTGCGGCCCGTAAGCTGGGACCCATGGATCCCGTCCTCCGAATCGGCTACGTCCCCGGTGTTGCACCGGACCGTTTCGCACGCCGTTGGAAGGGCGTGCATCGCGGCGCCCGCCTCGAGTTCGTGGCTGTTGCCTCCTCCCGGCAGCGTGAGGCTCTGGATAGCGGCGAGGTCGATATGTGCTTTGTGCGCCTCCCCATCCAGGAGGACGGCCTGCACCGCGTGCTGCTCTGGGAGGAGCGCCCCGTCGTGGTGATCTCCCGCGACCATGTGTTGAGCGCCGTCGAGGAAGTCACCGAGGACGACCTCGCCGAAGAAACCGAAATCCCGGCCCGCCACCCCGACGATGCCGCAGACCGCATCGCCACCGCCGCAACCGGCGTCGGATTCACACGCGTGCCCATGTCCCTGGCCCGCCTGCACCACGATAAAGACCGCACCGCCCGACCCATCCGCGATGCCGAACCGACGCAGATCGCCCTGGTCTGGCCCCGCGAGGACGATGACGACCTACGCCAAACCTTCGTCGGCGTGGTTCGTGGACGCACCCCGCGATCCTCCCGCTAACGCACACCACCACGTGCTTTCCTCACGCCCATAAACGCCCACAGCCTCGAAGGAGGACACCCCGTGACCGACACGCCCCGGATGAATGTTGAGAGCTTCAACCTCGACCATCGCACCGTCGCCGCGCCCTACATCCGCATCGCCGACCGCAAGCCCCTGCCCGGTGGTGATGTGCTCACGAAGTTCGATATCCGCTTCACCCAGCCGAATATCGACCACCTCGACTCGGAGGCCGTGCACTCCCTCGAGCACATGATGGCCGAGCACATGCGCAACCACACCGAGCAGCTGATCGACCTGTCGCCGATGGGCTGCCGTACCGGATTCTACGCCCTCATGCTCGGGGATCTGACGGCCGCCGATCTCGCCCCGGTTCTGGAGGCGACCCTGCGCGATATCCTCGCGGCCACGGAAGTGCCCGCCGCCAATGAGGTGCAGTGCGGCTGGGGAGCACACCACACCCTCGAGGGGGCGAAGGCCGCGGCGAAGGCCTTCCTGGACCGCCGCGGGGATTGGGAGATCGTGCAGGCGAGCGACGCCCCGGCGCACTGACCCGTCGGCCCCCGAGGATTTTCAGCCCGCCCCCACGTTCCCCAGAGACGACGAGCGCCCGTGACGTGCTATCTCGCAGGTCACGGGCGCTCGTGAATCCGAGGGCCGACGGGCCTTAGCGGCCCAGAGCCTCCCGCACGGCGCTTAGCAGCCGCTCGGTGCGCGGATCGGTCGCCAGGTCATCCACCATGACCACCTGCCCGTCCTCATCCGCGAGCGGCACGCGCCAGTTCGCGTACTCCTCATCGGTTCCGGGCTGATTCTGCACGCGCCGCTCACCCACGCAGTCCACGAGGGAAACCCCAAGCAGCAGCGAGGGAGTGCGTGCCAGATGCCGGTGCAGCGCAATGATCGTGTCCTCGATCGAGGCGCCCTCAGCGAGGAGCCCCTCGGCGCGGAGAACATCGAGCACTTCCTCGCGGCTTTCCCTATCGGCTGCCTGCTCTTCTTCCAGATCACGCTCAAGCAGCCCCAGTTCGTGACGGAGCTGCACGTGATCGCCCTGCAGGTAGCCCGCAGTGGGTGGCAGGTCATGCGTATTGACCGAGGCGAGGCACAGGGTGCGGTACTTCTCGGGGGCGAGCGGACGGCCCGCCTCGTCGTACTCGAACCACAGAATCGAGGTGCCCATGACGGCGCGATCCACCAGGTAGTCACGCACCCACGGCTCGAAAGTGCCGAGGTCCTCACCGATCACGAGGGTGCCGGAGCGTTCCGCTTCGAGGGCCAGGATCCCGACGAGTGCCTCATGGTCGTAGAACACGTAGGCGCCGTCGGCAGCGGTATTCCCCTCGGGGATCCACCACAGGCGGAATAGGCCGAGCACATGGTCGATCCGCAGCGCACCCGCGTGCCGCATGAGGGAGCGGAGCATGTCGCGCCACGGCTTGTAGGAGGCATCGCGCAGACGCTGCGGATGCCACGGCGGCTGATGCCAGTTCTGGCCCTGCTGGTTGTACTGGTCAGCCGGGGCGCCCACGGTCACCCCCGAGGCGAGCACATGGCGCAGGCTCCAGGCATCCGAACCGACCTGCTCCACGCCCACTGCGAGGTCGTGCATGATGCCGATTCGCATCCCGGCCTCGAGCGCCGCATTCTGGGCGGCCCCCATCTGCTCATCCAGCAGCCACTGGACCCACACGTGGAAGTCGATGCGGTCAGCGAGTTCAGTGCGGGCCTGCTCGACCACAGCGTCATCGAGATTCGCGAGCAGTTCATCCTGGGTGCCGCGCAGTTTCTCGGCGATTGCCGACCACAGTGCGAAGTCCTCCAGGCCCTGGCCCTCGCGGGCACGGTAGGCGTCCAGCAGAGCTTGGCGTCCCGCCGTGAGCGGCACCGCGTACAGCTCCTCCAGTGCCGCGAGTTTCGCGGTGAGCACGTCATCGCGCTCGATCCGGTCGGCCCGTTCATTCCAGGACGCGACCCCGGCCTGCAGCAGTTCGAGACGCTGGCGGGCAATGTCGGAAAGATCGCGGTACTCGGGAACGTCTTCGATCCGCAGGTACAGCGGGGCGGTGAAGCGGCGAGTCACCGGCAGGTACGGGGAGGGTTCGACGGGGGTGGTCGGGTAGGAGGCGTGCAGCGGATTGACCAGCAGGAAGTCGGCCCCGTGACGCTGGCCGCTGATGGCAGCCACATCACGCATATCGGCGAGGTCGCCCACACCCCAGGAGCGCTTGGAGCGCACGGAGTACAGCTGGGCCTGCAGGCCAAAGGCGCGGTGCGCACCGAGGCGTTCATGCACGGTCAGGCGTGCCGGGGTGACCACCAGATCGGATTCGACCGGGCCGTGGCTGGTGTCAGCGATGATCCGGTGCCAGCCGAGCGGCAGCCCCGTCGGCAGGTGGAAGCGGGCGCGGCCGCGCAGGGTGCCCTCCAGATCGAAGGGAGGGGTGAAATCCTCGACCTGCTCCAGGGGGCGCTCCGTGCCATCCTCGAATCGCACCCGCACCTGCACAGAAGTGCCGTGATCCACATGCACGGGGATCGTCGTTTCCCGATCACAGCGCAGCACGGTGATCGGTTCGAGGGGGCGACGCCAGGGGGCGCGCTCCAGTTCAGTGCGAGCCTGGGTGATGTCCTCATCGCTGGCAATGGGGGAGCCGAGGGATTCGAGGACGGTCAGCAGGGTGGCGTCGGAGACCTCTTTGCGGGTGCCGTCCCACCCCCAGTAGTCGGTGCCGATACCGAGATCGCGGGCAAGGTCGCGCAGGGCGGTGGGATCGAGTGCCATGCCCTCAATCCTAGCCAGGCGAGCGGGGATCACTGCACCACGATCGGCCCCTTCATCCCGCGGCATGGGCAGGGAGCCGATCAGGTCCAGCCGGGAAGCCACATACGCCACTGCCACTGCTGGTGGTCGATGACCTGCCCGGACCAGATCGGCCAGAGGAAAGCAGACACCAGAACGATGAGGGTCAGCAGCGAGGTGGCGAAGAGAGCCCCGGCCAGGCGGCGGTCCCGGTCGGCACTCAAAGGGCCGATGAGGAGACCGAATGCACAGGCCAGGCACATGATGAGCCAGGGTTCGAACACCACCGCATAGAAGGTGAAGATGGTCCGGTCCATGTACATCAGCCACGGCAGATACCCGCCGATGATTCCCGTGAGCGCCGCGAGGGCACGCCCATCACGCCAGATGAGCCCGAGGATGAGCGCCGCGATCACGGCGAGGCTGCCGAACCACCAGATCAGCGGGTTGCCCACCGCGAGGATGTGTGAGGAGCATTCGGCGACGAGGCAGTCTTTCTGCCCGAACTCATAGGAGCGGTAGTAGTAGTTGGTGGGGCGGAGCATGAGCGGCCAGAGCAGTGGATTGGCCTGGTAGGTGTGCTCCGAGTTCAGGCCCACATGGAAGGTGTACGCCTCACGGTGGTACTCCCAGAGGGAACGCAGCGCGTCGATGGCGCCGATGCCGCTGGAACGCCCTTCCTCGGAAGCCCAGTGGCGTTTATGCCCCAGATCGGAGGCGAACCAGCCTGCCCAGGAGGCGATGTAGACGAGGAAGGCGGTCCCCACCGTTTGCAGGAAAGCGGGGATGGCCTCGCGGACAAGCCCCCGGGAAGCCCACTGCGGTTCGGCGAGGCGCCGTCGGGCCCACCAGTCCCACAGCACCGTCATGATTCCGAAGACCGCGAGGAAATACAGGCCCGACCATTTAACGGCGCAGGCCATACCGAGCAGAACTCCGGCCGTGATCCTCCAGGGGCGAAGCCCCGTGCGCAGATCAAGTGCCTGACCGGCAGCCTGCAGCCGTGCCGCCTGCACCGCGAGGATCTCGCGGCTGCGGTCACGGTCGATCAGCAGCGCCCCGAAACCGGCCAGGGCGAAAAACATGAGGGGAAGGTCCAGCAGGCTCGTGCGGGACTGCACGATATGCATCCCGTCGATCGCCAGAAGCAGCCCGGCGATTGCGCCAACCATGGTCGAGCGGAACAAGCGGCGAGTGATCAGCATGAGCATCGGCACGCTGAGCGAGCCGAGGATCGCCACCGAGATGCGCCATCCCCAGGCGCTCTCGGGGCCGAGCGCCATCATGCCCAGGCCGATCAGCCATTTGCCGAGGCTCGGATGGACCACATAGGCGCCGTCCTGGTGGTGGTAGGTATCCACCTCACCGCGTTCGAAGGCGGGATTGGGGTCCTCCGGCCAGGACATTTCCACCCCGTTCTGGGTCAGGGTGTAGGCGTCCTTGACGTAGTAGGTCTCATCAAAAATGAGCTCATGCACGGTGCCGAGCCCCCACAGGCGCAGGGTGAGGGCAAGGGCAAGCAGGATGAGGGCGATGAGCCAGGCGGCAGTGCGATCGTACAGGTCACAAACGTTGAGCAGGGCTCTGTTCTCGCGGATGAGCGCATCTTCACCGGCGGTGGCGGCGCGTCGGGTGCCGCCGGTGGAAGCGGTCTGCCTGGTCTCGTGCACCCGGTCATGCTAGGCCATGGTCTGCGCGGGAGTGGGCTGCGGCGGGGGAGCACCGGGAGGGCGCCTAGCATGAACCCATGCTTGAGCCTGGAACCCTGACCCTTGCCGCCACTCCGATCGGTAACCCCTTGGATGCCTCGGTGCGTTTGGTGCGGGCTCTGGAGCAGGCGGATCTGATCGCGGCAGAGGACACGCGCCGGCTGCATCGTCTTTGCTCGGACCTTGAGGTCACGATGCAGGGGAAGGTCATCTCGTATCACGAGCACAATGAGGTCGAGCGCACCGGGCGTCTGCTGGAGGCTCTCCAGGAGGGGCAGCGGGTGCTCGTGGTGACGGATGCGGGCATGCCGGTGGTCTCGGATCCGGGCTACCGCGCTGTGCAGGCCGCGGTGCAGGAGGGGTATCCGGTGCGGGTCTTCCCTGGTCCTTCCGCTGTGCTCACGGCACTTGCCGCCTCGGGCCTTGCCCCGGATCGCTTCTGTTTTGAGGGTTTCCTGCCCCGCAAGGAGGGCCGACGGGCCACCGCCATGGCTGCCCTGGCCGGTGAGGAACGCACCCTCGTCTTCTTTGAATCCCCGCGCCGCACCGCGGCAACCCTCGCCGCGATGGCCGAAGCCTTCGGTGCGGATCGCCCCGCCGCCGTTGCCCGGGAGCTGACGAAAACCCATGAAGAGGTGCTGCGCGGCAGCCTCGCTGAGCTGCGCGACTGGGCCGCGCATACCGAGGTGCTGGGGGAGATCGCGATTGTGGTGGCCGGTGCGGAACCGGGGCAGGAATCGGCCGAGGACCATCTCCAGGCCGTGCTCGATCGGGCGGCTGCGGGGGAGCGGCTGAAAGATGCCGCCAAGAACGTGGCGGCCTCCGTGAAGGGCGTCAGTGCCCGCGATCTGTACGAGCAGGCCCTCGCGGCGAGGAAGGAAAACCCGTCGAGATAACAGCGGTGATGCAGCGGCGATAGCGGTTGCCGCTTTCTCGACACTCCTGAGGGTGCACCGTTGTGGTCGAGTACGAGGATGGGCTGGGCCTGGGCGACTACGCCGTCAACAGGGATCAGCGAATCTCGCGGGTGTATCTCGTGGATGGGCTCCGGGAACCGACGTCCTTCGACATTCCGTGGCAGACCGCTCAGGGGACGCGCCAGCGCCGACGCTGGAACAGCGTGCCTGCGCAGATTCCGAGTGAAGTGATCGCCATGCATCCAGGAGATGCAGAGCACGGCCGCTCAGTCCGCCAAGGAGATGTAGAGACCAAAAAGTTCGAGCCCCCGGCGTGTTGCCGGGGGCTCGAAGAATGCTGGGGGCTGAGTCGACTCAGTCGTCGATCTGCAGCAGGCCACGCTGGTAGGCCTTGGCCAGACGGCGCGGCACCTGCGCGGTGCGGCCACGAACGGTGACCTGCACGAGGTCGGCGTTGTTCGCCTTCCACTGCGAGCGGCGGGACCGGGTGCGAGCCCGGGACATCTTAAACTTGGGCACTGCCATGGGAACGCTCCTTGACGGTCCGGGACATGGATCGGGTGTCGGTGTGATCTCGGCGCCGGCCCGGGGCCACCACAGGGGCCTCGCGGGCGCGCCAAGGCACGCGCAACGACGCAACATTCTGCCACAGGTTCTCTCTCCATGGCACCTTGCGAGCCGTGACCTGTGCCACCGCCCACGGTCTCTACGATGGACCTATGCCTGATGCATCCCGCCCCATGACGGAGCAGCCTGCCGCCGCGCAGGAGCCTACCGCTGCCACCACACCGCTGCGTTCGCGCGAGGACATTGATCCGCAGCGCCGCTCCCGCGACCGCTCCTGGCCGCCAGCCCCGCAGCCGCTGCCGCTGCCCGTCGTGGATAACCACTGCCACCTCGACTTTGCCGACGGCGATGAGGAACTGAGCGTGCACGATCACGTGGAGCGTGCCGCCGCCAGCGGGATCGAAGGGATGATCACCATCGGGTCCGACATAGATGCGATCGCCTGGACCGCCCGTCTGCTCGCCTCCGCGGCCTGCCCCGCGAGCCTGCGCGGCGGCGTGGCGATCCACCCCAATGAGGCTGCACTTCACGCCCGCGGCACCGATCACGACGGCAATCCGATGATCCCGCTCGATGAGGCGATTGCAGAGGTTGACCGTCTCGTGCGCGGCCCCGGCATGGTCGTGGTGGGGGAGACGGGCCTGGACTGGTTCCGCACCTCCCGCAAAAACGAGCAGGCGCGCACGGCCCAGATCGAATCCTTCCGCGCGCATATCGCGCTCGCCAAAGAAACCGGCCTGCCGATGCAGATCCACGACCGTGACGCCCACCAGGACGTGCTCGACGTGCTCGACGCCGACGGCGCCCCGGAACGCACCGTCCTGCACTGCTTCTCCGGCGATGCAGAGTTCGCTCGCGCCTGCGTGGACCGCGGCTTCTACCTCTCCTTCGCCGGCACCGTCACCTTCAAAAACGCGAGCAACCTGCGCGAAGCCCTCGCCGAGGTGGGAATCGACCGGGTGATGGTCGAAACCGATGCACCCTTCCTGACCCCGGTGCCGTATCGCGGCCGCCCGAACTCCTCCTACCTGATCCCACTGACGATGGCGCAGATTGCCGACTCGGCCGGGGTGAGCCTTGAGGAGGCCTGCCGGAAGGTGGCGGCGACCACCCGCGAGGTGTACGGGTGGCCGGCCGCATGAACGACTACCCCGCAGAGGCGAAGCAGCAGCCTGCAGGAACCACCACGCCGTTGGCCGGAACAGCTGACGCGATGCTGCTGAGCGCCCGCGATATCCGAGAGCGAGCCGACTTCGCCGGTATCCGCCCCTCCAAGCAGCGCGGCCAGAACTTTGTGATCGACCCCAACACGGTGCGCGCCATCGTGGAGCGGGCCGCAATCCGCCCCGGGGAGGCCGTTCTCGAGGTCGGGCCGGGACTCGGGTCCCTCACCCTCGGTCTCCTGGAGGCCGGCGCGGATGTGTCCGCCATCGAACTGGATCGCGGTCTCGCCGCGCTCCTGCCGCAGACCCTGATGGCACGCGGGGTGAGCGAGGAGCGTTTCCGTCTGGTTCATGCCGATGCGCTCGCCGTGACGGAACTGCCCGAGCTTCCGCGGGCGGGAGCCCCCACCAAACTCGTCGCTAACCTGCCCTACAACGTGGCCACCCCGATCCTGCTCACTCTCTTCGAACGCTTCGAAAACCTCCGCAGTGCGCTGGTGATGGTGCAGTCCGAGGTGGTTGATCGTCTCGCCGCCGGCCCCGGTTCGCGGGTGTACGGCGCCCCGAGTGTGAAAGCCGCCTGGTACGGCAGCGCTGAGCATGCCGGGAAGATCTCCCGTCAGGTGTTTTGGCCGGTCCCGAATGTCGATTCGGCTCTCGTGACCCTCTCCCGCCGGGATGAGCCCCTCGGCACGGAAGAGGAGCGGCGCGAAACCTTCACGATCATCGACGCAGCCTTTGCGCAGCGCCGCAAAACCCTCCGCGCGGCCCTCTCTTCCCTCGCCGGTTCCGGTGCTGCCTCCGAAGAACTGCTGCGCTCGGCCGGGATCGACCCGACCCGTCGGGGCGAAACCCTGGACGTCCACGAGTTCCTTGCCGTGGCGCGGGCCCGTCTGGCCTCCCTCGATTCCCCCGCGCCCCGTGAGGGAGCCCCGGTATGAGCCCCGCACTCACCCGGGTAACCGCCACCGCCCCCGGCAAAATCAACCTGTCCCTGCGCGTGGGCGGGCGTGATGAGCGCGGCTACCACGCCCTCGCCACCGTCTTCCAGGCGGTAGACCTCCTGGAAACCATCACCGCGAGCGCCACAGACACCAACCGTTTGAGCCTCACCGTCACCTCCCATGTGCGTGGTGAGGTGCCGACCGACGGAACAAACCTGGCCCTGCGCGCCGCCGATCTGCTGCGCACAGAATGCGGGGTTCGCGCCGGCGCCGAGCTGCATATCGAGAAGCGAGTGCCGATCGCCGGCGGAATGGGCGGCGGATCGGCTGATGCCGCAGCCGCCCTCGTGGCCTTGAACCGCCTGTGGGGGCTCGGCCTCTCTGCCGAGGACCTCGCCGCCTTCGGGGCGCGCCTTGGCGCCGATGTTCCCTTCGCCCTCCATGGAGGCACCGCCCTCGGCACCGGTAACGGCACTGAACTGCAGGCGATTCACACCGCCGAGGTGCTCACCTGGCTGCTCGTCGCCCCCGGTGGGCACCTCTCCACCCCGCAGGTCTTTACGGTCTTTGACGAGATCGCGGAGCAGTCCGGCACCGTCGTGCCCACCATCCCCACCCCGGATGCCGCACAGATTGCGGCCCTCGGCGCGGGGGACCTGCCCGCGATTGCTGCCAGCCTCGCTAATGACCTGCACGCCCCCGCTCTCCGGCTGTCCCCTGAGCTGGGGCCGTTGCTGGAGGGTCTGATGGAAGCCGGGGCGCTCGCCGCGGTGATCTCTGGTTCGGGGCCGACCCTTGCCGCCCTGGTGCGCGCTGCCGAGCACGGGCAGAGCCTGCGCGAAGCATTCGGGCCCGCACACCCCCAGGCGGAATGCCTGGTGTGCACGGGCCCGGTGCCGGGGGCGCGGGTGATCAGCGAGAGCTGACCCCTGCCGCCGCCGCGGCTGTGGCGGGTTCTGCCGCGGGTGCGCCCTGGGCTGCCCCGGCCGTGCGCGCGGCCTCATCGGCGGCCGCTTCCACATCGGCATCGTGGCCCGTCGGATCCCAACGGTTCAGCAGTAGCGCGATGAAGCCCGCGAGCGGTGCCAGCGCGACCACCCAGAACACCCCGGTGCCGAGGCTCGTGGTGAGGATCGGGAAGGTCAGCAGGGACACGATCGAGAAGGCACGCAGCGTTCCCTGATTGAAGCCGACCCCGATGCCGCGCAGTCGCGTGGGGTAAGAGAGGGTCGCGTAGTTCATGAGGTTCGCTCCCGGGCCGAAGCCCTGCGCGAACATGAACACGGCGATCATGGTCACCGCGATCAGCACCAGAGCGCTGGAGGGCACGCCGAGAACCGCGAGGACCAGCAGAGCCGCTGCCTGCAGAGCAAATCCGACCAGGGTGACGCGACGCGAGCCGAAGCGTTCGATCACGACGATGGCAAGCAGACCACCGGCGAGGCCAAAGCAGAGGTTCACGACGAGCGCGGAGAGGATCGTGATGAGCGGTCCCTGCTGGAAGAGGGTCGAGACGATCAGCGGGGTGCCGTAGGCGACCGCGTTGTACCCAAAGGTGGAGAACACCGAGACGCACAGCGCCGCGATGGTGCGCTTGCGGTAGCGGGGCGAGAAGAGCTGCGAAATGTCTGCGAGGCGTGCGCCGCCGCGGGCCTCGGCGGGCTGCGGTGCGCGGTCCACGACGGCGTTGATGCCGTAGTGGCTGCGCAGCACCTGCGCGGCGCCAGTCAGATCGCCCTGATCGGCGAGCCATTGCGGGGACTCCGCCATGTACCGCCGCCGCACCAGCAGCACGATCAGGGCGGGAACGGCACCGAAACCGACCACGATGCGCCACAGATGCTGCTGATGTGCATCCGGGAGCAGCAGGTAGCAGGCGAGCACGATCAGGTAGCCCACGCCGGTGGCGAAATACCAGGCGGCCGACCAGGCGCCGACACGCTGCGAGCGGCTGCCGCGTCCACGCAGTTTGGAGAACTCGGCGAGGAAGGCCATGGCCACGGGGATATCGAGCCCCACTCCGATGCCCATCAGGAAGCGGAAGAAGATGAGGGTCCACTCTTCGGGGGCAAGGGCGCAGCCGATCGCGGCCACGACGAAGAAGACCATGTCGGCCATGAAGAGGCGATAGCGGCCGAAACGGTCCACGAGGTGTCCGCCGGCGAGGGCTCCCACCACGGCGCCGATCATGATCGAGGCGTTGACGAGACCTGTCATGAATCCATTCAGCCCGAACTGTTCACGGATGGCGGTGATGCCGAAAGCGATGGAGGAGAAGTCGTAGGCGTCCATGAAGATCCCGCCGAGGGCCAGCAGGATGATCCCGCGGGCGCGGGGATGCTGGGAGCCTTTGGCGGCGAGGACGCGGTGCACATCGGCGGCAGAGCGAATACGCAGCGGTGCTGCGTCGTCAGTGCTCTGCGAAGTAGCACCGTCACTGGTGGTGCCGACGGGGCTGGTGCCGACGGGGTGCGCACCGGGGGAGTGGGTGCCTGGAGGAGGTGTCGTGCTGTGGGACATGGGGGCGATCCTGCGCCGACGCGGGGGAGGCGCCGCAAGGTTCGTGACGGCGTATGACACACGAGGGGAGATCCCACGGGATGACACACACCGGGTCATCACCCGAAGGGCGCCACTCGACCTCTAGCGCCCGCAGGCGCTTAGTCCTCCAGCAGCATCGACAGTTCTAGCCAGCGTTCCTCGAGCGCGTCGGCTTCCTCTTCCTGCGCGCGCACCATTTCCATCCGCCGCGACAGCTCCTGGTAGTCGGAGGGATCCACCTCGGCCATCGCCTGTTTCGCGGCCTCCGCGCTATCGCGCAGCTTCGCGACCTTCCGCTCCAGAGAGGTCATTTCCTTTTCGGTGGCTCGACGCTCCGCACCGCTCAGCCCAGATCCCGCGGCCTCAGCCGCGGAGGTATCAGATCCCGCCCGACCGGCCGCCGGCCCGTCGGCTCCTGCCCCGCGGGAGGTATTCGCGCCGGAACGCTCCGCCTCCGCTCGCAGCTGCAGATACTGATCCACGCCACCCGGCAGATGCCGCACACGCCCGCCGTCAACCATGTACTGCATATCGGTGACACGCTCGAGCAGATACCGGTCATGCGAGACCACCAGCAGCGGGCCCGGCCAAGTATCGAGCAGGTCCTCCATCGCGGCGAGCATGTCGGTGTCCATATCGTTGGTGGGCTCATCGAGCACCAGCACATTGGGCTCTTCGAGGAGCGTCAGCAGCAGGTCAAGCCGCCGCTGCTGCCCACCCGAGAGTGCACCCACCTGCACCTTTTGATGCGCGGCAGTAAACCCGAGACGCTCCAAAAGCTGCCCGGGGGACACCTCATCTTTCCCGGCGCGGTAGCTCGTGCGGTAGCGGCCCACCACATCCGAGACCCGCTCATCCATATGCTCCGCGAGCCCTTCCAGGCGCTGCGAGACCTGCCGGACCGTCACGGTTTTGCCGCGCTTCACCCGCCCCGCCATCGGGGTCACGCTGCCGGTGATGAGGCCGAGCAGGGTGGATTTTCCGGCGCCGTTGGGGCCGAGGATGCCGATGCGGTCGGCGGGGCCGATATGCACGGTGACGTCCTGGAGCACGGCCGTACCGTCGTAGCCGGCATCCACATCGAGCAGGTCGATCACATCGCGACCGAGCCGCGAGGTGGCGAGCTGGGTAAGCGCCACCGTGTCACGCACCGGCGGTTCCGCGGCAATGAGTTCATTGGCGGCTTCGATGCGGAACTTCGGTTTCGAGGTGCGTGCCGGGGCGCCGCGGCGCAGCCAGGCCAGTTCCTTGCGCATGAGGTTCTGGCGCTTAGCTTCGATGGCGGCAGCCTGCCGGTCACGCTCGACGCGCTGCAGCACATAGGCGGCATAGCCACCCTCGAAGGGCTCGACGATCCCGTCGTGCACCTCCCACATGCGGGCGCAGACGGCGTCGAGGAACCAGCGGTCGTGGGTGATGACCACGAGACCGCCGCTGCCGGCGCTCCAGCGATTGCGCAGGTGTTCAGCAAGCCAGGCGATGCCTTCCACATCCAGGTGGTTCGTCGGCTCATCGAGCAGCAGCACATCCCAGTCGCCCACGAGCAGTGCCGCGAGGTGCACGCGCCGCACCTGCCCGCCGGAGAGGGAGGCGAGGTCGGCATCCAGGTCGATGCCGCTGAGCAGACCGGCCATCACGTCACGGATTCGCGCATCGGAGGCCCACTCGTGGTCGGGACGGTCCCCAACCACCCGCATCCGCACGCTCACACCTTCGCGTGCATCGTCCTGCTGATCGAGCACTCCCACGCGCACACCACCGCGCACGGTCACGCGCCCTTCATCGGGCTCGCTCTGGCGGGCGAGCAGCCGCAGCAGAGTGGATTTGCCATCACCGTTTCGGCCCACCACGCCGATTCGGTCGCCCTCATCAATCCCGAGGGTCACCGATTCCAGCAGCACACGGTCGGGGAGGGCAACGTGCAGTGCTTGGGCGCCGAGCAGATGGGCCATCGGTGGGTTTCTCCTTCAGGGGAGGGACGGTGAGTGGTTCGTGGGGCCGCTCGAAGTCATACTCGACCAGCTCGAGGCCTCCGAGCCGATCTCCGCCTTCGAGGTCATCGGAATACTCAACGGCAGAAACGGGAGGGCCTTCTTCGAAGATAACGGTGGCCACACTCTGCTGGAGTATCTATACGCCCTCGACAGGGAACTTCACACCGACGCGGCCTACTCCGAGGCGGGTTGAGAAGCCCCGAGCCCTCATCGAGCACGGCGAGGGCGAGGTTATGGACATCGCCGAGTAGGCGCAGGCCCCGGGCTTAGGCACAGGGATCTACGGCCGTAGGTGTCAGAGGATTTCTTCTAGGCGGTCATCTCGGCATAACGGTCGAACAAGAGCGCCGCACGCTCAGCATTGGAACGCAGTGCCCGATTCGCACCGAAGGCCCGGTCCACAGCGCGATCGAGTGCGTTATGCGCCTTCACCAGGGCGGGGTCCATTGCAAGCGGGTTGTAGTGCTGGGCAAGAGAGTGCTCGGGATGGGCCTCTCTAGCGCTGATAATCTCGCGTCCTGCGGCGGCCACTGCTTCACGCTGTGTGTCGCTGAGTTCGGGAAGCGGAAAGTTATTCCACGTAATCGTGCTGGAAAAACTCAGATCAGACTTCATCCGACCACCAATAGATTTCATCCAGGTGATGAACATCGATGATGATGCGATAGCGAAAATAAGCCCTGTCTGGTCAATAGCGCCGTAGACCTTGTTAGAGATAATCGTTCCTGGCGAGAGGTGTGCGACGGGTAGGTATCGGCGTGATTCTGAACTAACCTCTGGGATCGCCACGATAGGCGTATCAGCAACGATGCCGAACTGTCGGAACAGATGGTGGTGCGGGTAGTTGCGAGTAGATGCAGCCTTTGAAGACGTACGGAACGCTCGAACAGCAGCCACGCGATCTCGTAGTAGGGGCGAACGCTGAAGGTCGGCGGGGTCGAGGTCACGCAACCAAAGGCACCATCGCTTCTGCCCGTTGATGAGCTCCTTTGATCCCACGTACGGGCGAACATACTTGGCAGCGATGGGATCTGCCATAACGTCCGCATACTCATCAGGGGCAATCACGAAGTTGCCGTCATCGGTTGGCATAGAGCCCTTGACTACGGTCGGGATCAAGGGGCTTAGAGGAGTGGAGCGCTTGTCGACAAGAATGTTTCGTGCATCGAGGAGATAGGCGTTGATACCGTTCTTGACGGGGACTTCGTACGGTGACGCTTTGGGGTGTTCGTACTCGAAAAGGCGCGGCGTGACCTTCGCATCTTGGGTGAAGCCAATGATCACGCAGTGGACTGCGGCCGCTCCAGGGGCTTCACTGGACCACGCGAAAGTCCGGTGAGCAAACTTGATGTGCCAGCCAGCATCGAAGATAGGTCGGAATAAACGGGCTGTCTGATCCCCTTGGGTGATGGAATTAGTGGTGACAAAGGCCCACTGTCCGGCGTAGCGGTAGTCGGAGAAGAGGCTCAGGGTCTTGGCGTGCCAGCCGGTCACGTAGTCGAGACGGGAAAGAACTTTATTTCCTCCCCAAGCTTGTTGGAGGTCGGAAAGCTGGTTAGTGCCGCGTGTGTGATCACCAAGGAAAGGAGGGTTGCCCATCACCACTAAGGAGTGCGTCTCAGGAACGATGGAGCTCCAGTCTGCCTGGAGTGCGTTGGTGATGGTGATCTGTGCGGAGTCTTGCAGGGGAAGCATCGGGACGGCATACCCCAAAGTGAGGTTGACGGCTTGGTTCGCTTGATGTTCGACAAGGAACATTGCGGTTTTTGCAATAGTGGCGGGCCACTCTTCGAGTTCGATCCCGTGGAAGTGGTTCAGCTTCACGTGAACGAGGTCTTCGGCCATGAGGGACAGCTGTGCGCGGGTCGGTTCGAGCTCTTGGAGGCGTTGGTGAATCCTCAGCTCTAGGGCGCGTAGTTCTCGGTAGGCGATGATGAGGAAGTTGCCACAGCCGCACGCGGGATCGAACAGGTGTAGTTCGCCGAGATGGGTAAGGAGTTTGTTGAGCTCATTCTGGCGGTTGTAGGCCTTCAGGAAGCGTTCCTCAAGTTCGTCCAGAAACAAAGGCCGAATGAGCTTCAGAATGTTCGTTTCAGTAGTGTAGTGCTCTCCGAGTTCACGCCGAGCCTTCTTATCTTTTACAGCCTGGAAAAGCGAGCCAAAGATTGCCGGGGAGATCGAGGACCAGTTGAAGTATGCGGCTTGCAGTAGAAGGTCGCGTGCTGGTCGGTCAAAGTAGGGGATTTCGGTGGCTTCCCCAAACACGCTGCCGTTGACATAGGGGAAAGCCATAAGCAGTTCGTCGTTTTGCGCGTAGCGTTTGCTTTCGGGTTTGTTCAATGCTTGGTACAGCGTGGCGAGCTGGGCGCCCAAGTCGCTGCCGTCCTCGCTCGTGCGCTCTTCGATATAGCGGGAGAACAAGTCGCGCTCCCACAGGCCTGCGTCGTCGGAATAGAGGCAAAACAGAGTGCGGATCAGGAACACGCTCGCCTGGTGGTCGTCATAGCCGGTCTTTTCGAGATGTTCATAGAGGCGTGCCATGAGGTTTGCCGCCTGGATCGAGGCTCTCTCTTGTTTTTTTGATCCAAACGTTGTTTTGCGCAGGCCTGCAAGAAACGTCATATCTTCGACGTGCTGCGGTAGTTCCTCGAGTGGGAACGTGATCGTGTCAGGCTCGTCGGGTTCTGCGATCAGGTTGAGGATGCGGAACCGCTTGAAGTCGCTAGTGATAACGTAGTCGGGTCGCTCGGTTTCATTGAGCGATTCAATGTAGTCAAGTGCTTGAGTTTCGGCAGCCTGGAGGTCTTTCCCGGCGCTCTTCATTTCGATAACTGCAGTGCCAGTGATGAGCGCGTCGATGAAGCCTTTCTGTCCTGTGGAAGCGCGCTTCGCACGTTTCTCATACACGGCTGCTGTTCGGCCACTGATGCCAAAACATGCGAGCAAGCCGCGCACAAACTCCTGCGCCTCCCCCTTCTCGTAGCCGATAGCATCTCTCCAATCGGCAACAAATGCTTCAGTGCGGGTCCGAATGTCAGAGAGAACGAGAGGTTTGGCCATAACTCATATTCCTATGCCCAGGTCAGATCGTTCAACGTTGAGAGCGCACTACCGCTAGCGCAGGAGTCACCCGGCTACACTAACCGAAAAAGATCCATCGAGATGGTTACTGCGCCTAGCGCTGCCGTTCAGAATAGCGAGTCTTTTTGCGTTGTGTTGGGAGACAAGCAGGGCCGCAAGGTGCATGCGCTGCATCTATCGGCCAGAGAGGGAGACGAGCTGTCAGCCGACGGGCCTTAGACCTCGTCAGGGTGTTCAAAGCCGAGCAGGAGCAGCCGGAGCAGGCCGGCGAGCTGTTCGCGATCCCCATCGCCAAGCGGTGTCAGCAGCCGCGCCTCCGCATCCACGAGGGCGGTGATTGCCTGGTCCACGCGGGTTTCGCCCTCGGCTTCGAGACGCACCCGCACCCCGCGCCCGTCATCGGGATTGCGTTCGCGTCGCACCAGACCGCGGGCTGCGAGTTTGTCGAGCCGGGTGCTGACCGTGCCCGAGGTGACCATGGTTTGTTCGCCGAGGGCGCCGGGGGAGAGGGTGCCGCTGGGGCTGCGTCGCAGGGCCGAGAGCATGTCGAACTCCCAGGCTTCCAGCTCAGCCGCAGCGAAAGCACTCCGTCGGGCGTTATCGAGGTGCCGGGCGATACGCCACAGGCGTGAGGCAACCGCCATCGGACGGGTGTCCAGGGCGGGCAGTGCCCGATGCCACCCGGCGATGATCCGGTCGACCTCATCGTGGGAGGCGTGGGAGTCCTGCTGCGACATGAGCACGATTCTAGGTGCTGAGGTGCGCGGTCACTGCCGCAGCTCGGGTTTCTTCTCCAGGGCGCTCAGGCCATGCCAGGAGAGGTTCACCAGGCGCGCCGCAAGCTGCTCTTTGGGTGGCTTGCGGTGCTCCAGCCACCACTGCCCGGTGTAGGCGACCATGCCCACCAGCATTTGCGCGTACACCGCCGCATCCTGCACCCGGTATTTGCGGGCCCGGAACTGCTCGCCGAGGATCTGCTCAGCTTTCGCGGCAACATCCCCGAGCAGCGAGGAGAAGGAGCCGGTGCCCTGGGCGACGGGAGAATCCCGTACGAGAACCCGGAAACCGTCTTCGTTGGTGTCGATATAGGTGAGGAAGGCGAGCGCGGCCCGTTCGATCAGCATCCGGGGGTGCTGGCGGTGATCAGCGAGGGACTCCTCGAGTGCTTCCATCAGGGTCTGGGTTTCGCGGTCCACCACCACCGCGTAGAGGCCCTCTTTGCCGCCGAAGTGCTCGTACACCACGGGCTTCGAAACCTTCGCGCAGGCTGCGATTTCTTCGACGCTCGTGGCGTCGTACCCCTTTTGTGCAAACAGGTGCCGCCCCACCGCGAGGAGCTGTTCGCGTCGTTCCCGCCCGGTCATCCGCACGGCGCGGGTGCGCGTGCTGTCCTTCTCCGCCATGGCGCAACTCTCGCACACCCACCGTCCCGATGGAGCCGGGCAAGGGTCCGAGGGCGATAGGATCAACCCGCGCACCGGCTCGCTCACGGTGCCGCCTGGTGTGTCTGGGCAGCGTCCGGAGAGCGTCCATGGTGCGTCGATCCGCCATGGTGTAATCGGCAACACCTCAGATTTTGGTTCTGATGTTTCAGGTTCGAGTCCTGATGGCGGAACGCGCGTCGGCCCAGCCGGCGCCCGACTCTCGTCGTCCAACCGAGGAGCACCCGTGGCCCACGCCGCCCCCGCCGCCGTCGTCGTCCTCGCCGCCGGCGCCGGCACCCGCATGAAGTCCCGCACCCCCAAGGTTCTCCACCCGATTGCCGGGCGGTCCCTCCTGATGCACGCGGTGGGTGCCGCGCAAGGCACCGGATCGGCCGAACTGGTCGTCGTGGTGCGCCATGAACGCGAACGCGTCGCGCAGCACCTCCTGGAGCATGTGCCCGATGTCGTCATCGCCGATCAGGACGAGATCCCCGGCACCGGCCGCGCCGTCCAGTGCGGCCTGGAGAAGGTGCGCGCCACCTCCGGCACCGTGCTCGTCACCTACGGGGACGTGCCCCTTCTCGACTCCGACACCCTGATCGCGCTGACCGCCGCGCATGAGGAGGCCGGCGCTGCCGTCACCGTGCTGACCGCGCGTGTGGCAGACCCCACCGGCTACGGGCGCATCCTGCGCAGCGAGGACGGCACCGAGGTGCTTGGCATCGTCGAACACAAGGACGCGACCGAAGCCCAGCGTGAGATCGACGAGATCAACTCCGGTATCTACGCCTTTGACCTCGGCGTGCTGCGTGAGGCCCTCACCCGGATCGGCACCGATAACGCCCAGGGCGAGATGTACCTGACCGATGTGCTCGGCATCGCCCGTGAGGACGGCCGTACCGTGCGCGCCCTCGTCACCGAGGACGCGATGCTCGTTGAGGGTGCGAATGATCGCGTGCAGCTCGCGCAGCTCGGCAAGGAACTGAACCGTCGGATCCTCGAGCGCCATATGCGCGCCGGCGTGACGATCGTGGACCCCGACACCACCTGGATCGACGCTTCCGTGCGCATCGGACAGGACGCCACGATCCTTCCCGGGGTGCAGCTGCACGGCGCCACCGTGATCGGGGAGGATGCCATCGTCGGCCCCGACAGCACCCTGCGTGACACCGAAGTGGGGGAGGGCGCTGAGGTGACCCGCGCCCACACCGTTCTCGCTGTGATTGGCGCGAAAGCCACCGTCGGCCCCTTCACCTACCTGCGCCCCGGCACGCGCCTCGGCGTCAAGGGCAAGATCGGCGGTTTCGTCGAAACCAAGAACGCGATCGTCGGGGATGGCGCGAAGGTGCCGCATCTGAGCTACGTGGGAGACGCCGAAATCGGCGAAGGAACCAATATCGGCGCCGCCACGATCTTTGCGAACTACGACGGGGTGAATAAGCACCGCACCACCGTGGGCAAGCACGTGCGGATCGGATCCGACAGCGTGCTCGTGGCCCCCGTGCATATCGGGGATGGGGCCGCGACGGGGGCTGGCACTGTGGTGCGTAAAGATGTGCCGCCGGGAGCGCTGGCCGTCAATGCGGTCAGCCAGCGGAACATGGAAGGATGGACCTTGCAGCGCCGCGCAGGAACTGCCGCCGAGGAGGCCGCCCGAGCCGCCCTGGACAGTGCCGCAGCCGACGATGAGAGCCGTGAGAGCGAGAACAAGGAGCGCAAGCAGCGATGAGCGGAATCGTCACCACCGGGGAAAAACGTTTGGTTCTGGCCACAGGCCGAGCACACCCCGTGCTCGCGGAAGAAGTCTCCGAGGAACTGGGCGTGGAAGTTCTGCCCATGGACGCCTGGGACTTCGCCAACGGTGAAATCTACGTGCGCTATGGAGAGTCGGTGCGTGGCACGGACGCCTTCGTGCTGCAGTCTCACCCGGCGCCGATCAACACCTGGGTGATGGAACACCTGATCATGATTGATGCGCTCAAGCGTGCCTCCGCCAAGCGCATCACCGCGATCGCCCCGACATTCCCCTACGCCCGCCAGGACAAGAAGCACCGCGGCCGCGAACCGATCTCGGCCCGCCTGGTCGCAGACCTGTACGAAACCGCGGGCATCGACCGCATGATCTCCGTGGATCTGCACGCCCCGCAGGTGCAGGGCTACTTCCGTAAGCCCGTGGACCACCTGATGGCCCTGCCGATCCTCGGTGACTATGTGGCCGGCAAGTACGGCAATGAGGACCTCGCGGTGGTCTCCCCGGATGCCGGCCGCATCCGCGTGGCCGAGCTCTGGGCGAAGAAGCTGGGCGGCGTGAGCCTCGCCTTCATCCACAAGTTCCGCGATCCGAAGAAGCCGAACCAGGCTGTGGCTAAGCGCGTGATCGGTGACGTGAACGGCAAGACCTGCATTCTGGTCGACGACATGATCGACACCGCCGGCACCATCGTGCAGGCCGTGGAGGCGCTCAAAGCCAATGGCGCAAGCTCGATCGTGGTCGCAACCACGCACCCGATCCTGTCCGATCCCGCCACCGAGCGTCTGCGCTCCTGCGGCGCGCGTGAGGTGGTCTGCACCAACACCCTGCCGATCCCGCCGGAGAAGCAGTTCGAGGGCCTTACCCAGCTGTCGATCGCTCCGATGATCGCCCGCGCGATCCGCGCTGTGTTCGACGACGGTTCGGTCACGAGCCTCTTTGACGGCGAGGTCTGAGTCCACGGCGACTTCTGAGCCGCATCGACACCGCAGTGAACGCTCCCGCACCTTGGCGCGGGGGCGTTCACTGCGCTGTGGCATGCGAGCCCGGTCACGCTCCAGGGCCAGCATCGCTGCTGCATGTTAGAGTTCCCAGGTCACTTCGGCGAGGCGACGGGAAACTGTCGCGTGATCGACGCGGTGCGGATCCCCGGCCCTGAGCGTGCCGGAAGGCTCCGTGGCGTCCCTCGCTGCTGAGAGAACGTCACCTGAAGGAGCAATCCATGGCTGAGAAGCTGAACGTCGAACTCCGCGAGAACTTCGGCAAGGGCGCTGCCCGCCAGATCCGTCGCGAGCACAAGGTTCCCGCCGTCCTGTACGGCCACGGCACCGACCCGATCCACCTGGTGCTGCCGGGCCACGAGACCGCCCTGGCCGCCCGTAACGCCAACGCCCTCTTCGAGCTGGTGCTGCCCAATGGCGACACCCACCTGGGCCTGATCAAGGACATTCAGCGTCACCCGCTGCAGCGCACCCTCACCCACCTTGACCTCGTGATTGTCAAGCGTGGCGAGAAGGTCGAGGTGGACGTCCCCGTGATCCTGACCGGTGAGCCCGTGGCCCCGGCCATCGCCGTGGTGGACTCCCAGACCCTGACCCTCGAGGTCGACGCCCTCAAGGTGCCCGAGCAGATCGAGGTCGACGTCGAGGGCAAGGAAGACGGCTACCAGCTGTTCGCCGGCGATGTCACCCTGCCCGAGGGTGCCTCCCTCGTGACCGAGGCCGACCTGCTCGTGGTCGCCGTCGAGATCCCGCGCGTTGAGGAAGACCTCGAGGCTGATGAGGACGCCGAGGGCGAGGAGTCCGAGGAGTCTGAGGGCGAGGAGTCCGAGGAGTCTGAGGGCGAGGCTGAGGAGAAGGAGTGATCCTTCCGCGGTGATGATCCGCGGGCCTCAGACCCCGATGGATCCGCCACATACACCCGCCGGGGCGTCGCGCAATGCGCGGCGCCCCGGTAACGTTCCCAGCGCCCGGTCCTGCCGGCCGGGCCCCGACCGTCTCCAGGAGCGAGCACCCCATGCAGACGTCGCCCAGCGCGAACGGACCGTACCTCGTGGTGGGACTGGGCAATCCCGGCCCCAAATACGCCGCCACCCGGCATAACGCCGGCCAGATGGTGCTCGACCACATTGCCGAGGCCTCGGGGGCACGTTTTTCTGCCGCCCGACGGGGGCAGGCGATGGTCGTCGAAGGCCGCTTCGGTCTGCCCGGCGCCGACCGTCGGGTGATCCTCGCGAAACCGACCACCTATATGAACGTCTCCGGCGCCCCGGTCTCACAGCTCGCCAGCTACTACGACGTGCCCGCCGAACGCATCGTGGTGGTGCACGACGAGATCGACATCCCCTTCGACACCCTGCGCCTGAAGTGCGGTGGCGGCGAAGGCGGCCACAACGGCCTGCGCTCGATCAGCCAGGCTCTCGGCACCAAGGACTACCTGCGCGTGCGAGTTGGCGTGGGGCGCCCAGCGGGGCAGCGCGACACCGCCGATCATGTGCTCGCCCCTTTCACGGCCACGGAGCGCAAGAGTCTGGATCTGTTGATCTCTGATGCTGCCGACG
>JAEWEZ010000092.1 GCA_023389045.1 Actinomycetes bacterium | reverse complement strand
TCCCCACCCTGTTCCACATCCTGCCCGGTTACCTGCCAATGCCGAAGGTGGGCCAGGACGACTTCGAGGGTTACTGCCGCGCGGTCGGAAAGAAGGAGCAGAAGGGCTTCTGGGCGAACTCGCAGATCTACACCACCAACCTGCTGAAGGCCTGGTGGGGAGATCACGCGACCAAGGAGAACGACTTCTGCTACCACTACCTGCCCAAGGTCACCGGTGCCCACGGCACCTACCAGACCGTGATGCGGATGCTGGATGGTGGGGTCGACGGATACATGCTGCTGGGACAGAACCCGGCAGTGGGTTCGGCCAATGGCCGCCTGCAGCGACGGGCGATGACCAAGCTCAAGTGGCTGGTCGTGCGCGACTTCTACATGATCGAATCGGCGTCGTTCTGGAAGGACGGCCCCGAGATCGAATCCGGTGAATGGAAGCCGGAGGAGATCGGCACGGAAATCTTCTTCATGCCGTGCGCGAACCACATGGAGAAGTCCGGCACCTTCACCCAGACCCAGCGCATGGTGCAGTTCCGCGAGAAGTGCGTGGATCCGCCGGGAGATGCGACCACCGAGCTGGAGTTCATGTACGACTTGGGCTGCCGCATCCGCGAGAAGCTCAAGGACTCCACCGATCCGCGCGATAAGCCGCTGCTCGAGATGACCTGGGACTACCCGGTTGATGAGCACGGTGAGCCGGATGTGGAAGCGATCCTCGCCGAGATCAACGGCAAGCACCTGACCGGTGAGAAGGCCGGCCAACCGCTCGCCGGCTTCGCCGAGATGAAGGATGACGGCTCCACGATGGGTGGATGCTGGGTGTACGCCGGCATCTACAAGGACGGCATCAACCACGCCCGCAAGCGCAAGCCCGGTTCGGAGCAGACCGATGTTGCTCCCGACTGGGGCTGGGTCTGGCCGATGAACCGTCGGATCCTCTACAACCGCGCCTCTGCGGACGCCCAGGGACGCCCCTGGAGCGAACGCAAGGCCTACATCTGGTGGGACGAGGAAGAAGGCAAGTGGACCGGTAAGGACGTTCCCGACTTCCCGGTGAACAAGCGGCCCGATGATCCGGGCGACCCGAGCAAGGGTGGTGCTGCGGCACTGGCCGGCACGGACGCCTTCATCATGCAGGCCGACGGTCGTGGCTGGCTGTTTGCGCCGACCGGCATGGTCGACGGTCCGCTGCCCACGCACTATGAGGGCCCCGAGTCCAATGTGCCCAACCCGATGTACCCCAAGCAGCAGAAGAACCCGACGGGCGTGCGGATCAAGGACGAGGACAACCTCAACTCGCCCGGGCTGGACGGCCCCGGTGCCGAGGTGTACCCGTACGTGTTCACCACGTACCGCATCACCGAGCACCACACGGCGGGCGGTATGAGCCGCTTCCTGCCGTACCTGTCGGAGCTGCAGCCGGAGCTGTACTGCGAGATCTCCCCGGAGCTTGCGGAGCAGCTGGGCCTGGAGCAGAACGGGTGGATGACCGTGATCTCCCCGCGTTCTGCGATCGAGGCGAAGGTGATGATCACCGAGCGCATGACGCCGCTGACCATCGGCGGAAAGACCATCCACCACATCGGCCTGCCCTATCACTGGGCGCGCGGCAAGAGTGCGGTGGTCTCCGGCGATGCCGTCAACGACCTCATCGGTATGAACCTGGATGCGAATACGCAGATCCAGAACAGCAAGAACAACGTGTGTGCGATCCGCCCCGGTCGCCGTCCGCGTGGCGCTGAGCTGCGCGAACTGGTCGAGACGTACCAGCGTCAGGCCGGCCTGATCGATGCTGACGGCGAAGCCCGTGAGCACGATCCGAGCCAGCAGGATCAGGCGGAGATGTCCGCCATGCCGGTACGCGGCTCGGATCAGGCCCCGGCCGTGCCCAGCGGGGAGGACGCTACGCAGGAAGGCGGTCAGCGATGACCCTGCTGAGTGGACCGGAGGGCCCCCTCGTCCAGACCGGATGGGGGCACGACCACGACCGCAAGGGCTTCTTTACCGACACCTCGATCTGCATTGGCTGCAAGGCCTGCGAGGTGGCGTGTAAGGAGTGGAACCAGAATCCGGCTGACGGTGACTGGAAGGTGCTCGGTTCGAGCTACGACAACACCGGCTCGCTCGGTGCGAATACGTGGCGTCACGTGGCCTTCGTCGAGCAGACGAAGGACCGTATCGAGCAGGCCCGTGAATCCGGCCGGCGTCTGGTTAGCCTCGGTATGCCGAGCGTGGGGCCGAAGAAGCCCCGCGAACTCGGTGACCTGCCCGAGGGCGACCTCTCCGGTGTGGACCGCACCCCGCCGCACACCCCGGAGTTCCGCTGGCTCATGTCCTCGGATGTGTGCAAGCACTGCACCAATGCCGGCTGCCTGGACGTGTGCCCCACCGGCGCACTGATCCGCAGCAAGTTCGGCACCGTGGTGGTGCAGCAGGACATCTGCAATGGCTGCGGCACCTGTGTGGGGGCCTGCCCCTTCGGTGTGATCGAGCGCCGAGACGACGGCACCGTGTCCACGCCCGAGGGTCGCAACCCCAATGTGAAGCAGGACGTCAAAGAGATCGGCACCGCGCACAAGTGCACGCTGTGCTACGACCGCCTGGTGGATGGTCTGCAGCCCGCCTGCGCCAAGACCTGCCCGACCAAGTCGATTTCCTTCGGCTCTCGCAGCGAGATGGTCGCCGATGCCAAGGCACGCGTGAAGGAACTGCATGCCAAGGGCCTGACCGAAGCGCGCCTGTACGGCGCGAACCCGAACGATGGCGTGGGCGGCACCGGTTCGGTCTTCCTGCTGCTGGATGAGCCTGAGGTGTACGGCTTGCCGCCGGACCCGCAGGTGCCGACGAAGGATCTTCCCAAGATGTTTGCCCGCGCCGGTATCGCCGCGGTGGGCATGGCCACTCTGGCGCTTGTGTCCTTCCTGGGAGGTGGTCGGAAGTGACGAACCCCTTCGATAGCTACCGTCCGGAAAACACCGGCCAGCGACGCAAGAAGCGTCTGCAGGGCGAGGATGCGAATACCGACGGGCGCAAGGGCGGCAAGCGCCGCTGCGGAGCGGGCGCGGAGGACGGCTCCCGCGAAATGCAGGTCGTGGGCGACATGCAGTTCTCCTCCTACTACGGGCGCCCCGTCGTGAAGGCCCCGCCGTGGGAGAAGCCGATTGCCCTCTACCTGTTCCTGGGTGGCCTCGCCGGTGGGTCCTCCCTGCTGGCTGCCGGTGCGATGGCCACGGGCCGCCCGATCATGCGTCGCAACTCGCGTCTGCTCGCCCTGGGTGCGCTGGGCCTCGGCACAGTCGCGCTGATTGAGGACCTCGGTCGTCCCGACCGGTTCCTCAACATGATGCGCACCGTCAAGATCACCTCCCCGATGAGCCTCGGTACGTGGATCCTCTCGGCCTTCGGCACTTTCGCGGGTGCCACCGGCACCCTGGAGATTGACCGACTGACGGGCGAGCGCCTGCCGCTCGGCCCGATGCGCCCCCTGCTGCAGCTTGCTGAAGCTCCGGCCGCTGCCGGTCAGGCGGCCTTCGCCCCGCTGCTCGCCTCCTACACGGGCGCGCTGCTCGGTGACACGGCCGTGCCCACCTGGGCGGCTGGCCGCGACAACCTCTCCTTCCTGTTTGTCTCCTCGGCGAGCCTCGCCGCAGGCGGCGCCGCGATGGTCTCCTGCCCGATTGAGGAAACGAAACCGGCGCAGATCATGGCGGTCGCCGGAACGGTGGGTGACCTCGTCTTCGGGCATCGTCTGAAGGAAGCCATGCATCCGCTGGAGCGGGAACCGCTCGAGACCGGGCATGCCGGCCACATGATGCACTGGGCCGAGCGCCTTGCGATCGCCGGGGGCATTGGTGCGCTCTTTGCCCGTAAGTCGCGGGCGATTGCGGTGGCCAGTGGCCTCGCGCTGATGGGCGCGTCGGCCCTGACGCGTTTCGGCGTTCTGGAGGCGGGGCTTGAGTCGGTCAAGGATCCGCGTCGTGTGATCGAGCCGCAGAAGGCGCGCCTGGCGGCACGCCGCGCGAAGGGGATCACCGACGACTCCATCACCACTGCGGGCTGAGCCCCACAACACCACTGCCCAGCAAAGACAGGCACAACGACGGGGCCCCGCCGAGGATGACTCGGCGGGGCCCCGTCGGCCGATACACAGCGGAGACGGCCCTGGAAGCGCAGGGGCTTAGCGCACCTCGATGGTGCCCGTGCCCTCCACCAGGTGACCTATTACCGGGTAGCCCGGGATCTCCCCGGCCACGAGCAGGCCACCGGAGGTCTGCGCATCCGCGAGAAGCAGCAGGTCCTCTTCGGTGCGGCCCTCGGCGAGCGTCACATGCGGGCGCACCCAGTCGGCATTGCGGCGGGTGCCACCGGAAATGTGCCCGGCGGCGAGAGCCTCGGCTGCCCCGTCAATAAGCGGCACAGCATCCTTAGTGATCACGGCGCTCACGCCGGAGGCGCGGCACATCTTGAAGAGGTGCCCGAGCAGCCCGAAGCCGGTCACATCGGTGGCGGCCCGCAGCCCGAGCTCGACGGCCTTCACGGACGCTTCCCGGTTGAGGGTGGTCATGGTCTCGATCGCTGCCGTGGAGACTTCACCGGTTGCCTTATGCCTGTTGTTCAGCAGTCCCACACCGATCGGCTTGGTCAGGGTGAGGGGGAGTCCCGCCTCGGCGGCATCATTGCGCAGCAGACGATCCGGGTACGCGGTGCCGGTCACGGCCATGCCGTATTTCGGTTCGGGGTCGTCGATCGAGTGCCCACCGATAACGGGCACACCGGCCTGCTGGGCGATATCGAGGCCGCCGCGCAGCACTTCTTGCAGCATGGCGTAGGGGAGAACATCGCGCGGCCAGCTCACCAGGTTGATCGCCACGACGGGGGTGCCGCCCATGGCGTAAATGTCGGAGAGGGCGTTGGCGGCGGCAATGCGCCCCCAGTCATAGGGGCTGTCCACCACGGGGGTGAAGAAGTCCGCGGTGGAGAGAACCGCGAGGTCATCGGCGATCCGGACGGCGGCGGCGTCATCGCCGTCATCGAGGCCCACGATCACCGAGTCGAATTTCTGACCCGAGAGCGCGGCAACGGCTTCCTCCAGCTCACCCGGCGGGATCTTGCAGGCGCAGCCGCCTCCCTTCGCCATTTCGGTCAGACGGATGCTGGTGGGGGCGGGGTCGACGGGGGTGTTCTGCTCTGTGGCCATGCCCGCAGTGTAGGTGTTGCCTGCGGTGTTTTCGAGGGACGGGCGGGAGGGCACATGCCGGCTTCCGTGTGCTCCCGGCTGCTCACGTCCGTTCGGGAATGCGGGGGAGAGCCTGGTAAGTTGGCCGATGGAGGCGTACGTGTCCTGGTGGGCGCCCCGGTCTTCAAAACCGGTGAGACCGAGTATCTCGGTCTGGCGGGTTCGATTCCCGTCCGCCTCCGCCAATCGTCTATCGCGCCAGGAGACCTCAGTGAGCGACCCCGTGGCAGCGGCTGCGGAGGACCCGCGGCGCCGCATCCCCCGCACCGACCGGATCCTCGCCCACGAGGAGGTCGCGCAAGCCTCCGCCGCGATGAGTGAACGGGTGGTGCGCGGCATCATTACGCGGGCGCAGGACCGGGCCCGACGCGGGGAGATCGCCCCGGAGCAGGTTCTCGAGGATGTGCTCGCGGCCATTGGAGCCGCCACCCCGTCGTCCCTACGCCCCGTCCTGAACGCCACCGGCGTCATCATCCACACCAACCTCGGGCGCGCGCCCCTCTCACCGGCTGCCCGCGCAGCCCTGATCGACGCCGCCGGATACACCGATGTCGAGTTCGACCTGCCCACCGGGGCTCGCTCCCGCCGTGGCGCCGGCGCCCGCGCAGCCCTCCTGCGCGCCTGCCCTGCCGCCGAGGACGCCCTCGTGGTCAATAACGGGGCCGCCGCGCTAGCCCTCGCCACCACGGTCCTCGCCGGCACCGGGGAGGTGGCCGTCTCCCGCGGGGAACTGATCGAGATCGGCGCGGGTTTCCGTCTGCCGGATCTCATCTGCTCCACCGGCACCCGTCTACGGGAAGTGGGAACCACCAACCGCACCCACCTTCAGGACTACACGCAGGCCATCGACGCGGGAGTGACGGCGGTGCTGCGCATTCACGCCTCCAACTACCGCATCACCGGATTCACCTCGTCGGTGCCGGTCGCGCAGCTCGCTGAGTCTTGCCGCGCCGCCGGTATCCCACTGATCGTGGACCTCGGGAGCGGCCTCTTCGCCCCCGAACCGCTGATCCCCGAGGAACCCGACCTCACCCAAGCCCTGCGCGACGGCGCCGATGTGGTGGTGGCCAGCGGTGACAAACTCCTCGGCGGCCCGCAGGCCGGGGTGATGCTGGGGCGCGCCGAGGTCATCGCGCGTCTTGCCCGACATCCGCTCGCCCGGGCTTTCCGCGCCGACAAACTCACCCTCGCCGCCCTCGAAGCGACCCTCGACGGGGCCCTCCCGCCGGTACTCGCCATGCTGCGCACCGACCCGTCAGCCCTCAAAAAACGCACCGAAGCGCTCGCCGCGCAGGTAGGTGGCCAGGTGGTGGAGCACGACGGGCGAGTCGGCGGCGGGGGAGGTGCCGAAGTGCCGCTCCCGGGCTGGGCGCTCGCGCTCCCCGGCGACCTCGCCCCGCGCCTTCGCACCGGACAGCCGGCGGTGGTTCCCACGGTGCGGGACGGGCAGTGCCTCGTGGATCTGCGCTGCATCCCCGAGGAGGATGAGCAGGCGCTGATCGAGGCTATTCGTGCGGCCGGGCAGCAGCCGGGAGCATCGCAAAGCAAGGCAGACTGAGGAGGACTCCATGCAGGTCATCGCCACTGCCGGGCATGTCGATCACGGCAAGTCCACCCTGATCCGCGCCCTCACCGGCATTGAACCGGACCGCTGGGCGGAGGAAAAACGCCGTGGCCTGACCATCGACCTCGGCTTTGCCTGGACCGAGCTGCCCTCCGGCCGGGGCGTCTCCTTCGTGGACGTGCCCGGGCATGAACGATTCCTCGGCAATATGCTCGCCGGCATCGGGCCCGCCCCGATCGTGTGCTTCGTGGTTGCGGCCGATGAGGGCTGGCAGGCCCAATCCACCGATCACCGTGACGCCATCGCCGCCCTCGGCATCGACCAGGGGCTCGTGGTCATCACCCGCGCCGACCTCGCTC
Organism: Actinomycetes bacterium; assembly: GCA_023389045.1. Classification (GTDB taxonomy): domain Bacteria; phylum Actinomycetota; class Actinomycetes; order Actinomycetales; family Dermabacteraceae; genus Brachybacterium. The sequence continues at coordinate 1,832 of JAEWEZ010000092.1, read as the reverse complement.
CCGATCGCATCGGCGAGGTCACCGCGCAGGTGCAGGCACAGCTGGCCGGCACCGGGCTCGCGCAGGCGCCGGTGATCCCGGTGAGCGCCGTGACCGGGGACGGAATGCAGGAACTGCGCGAGGCACTGGACGCGCTTGTCTCCGCAGCCCGCCTGCCCGACCCGAGCGAGCGCGTGCGCCTCTGGGTGGACCGTTCCTTCACCATTTCGGGGGCAGGAACGGTGGTGACCGGCACTCTTGCCGCCGGCACCCTGCGCCGCGATGACCGTCTGGAACTCGTGGGTGAGCAGGGACGACGCGAGGTGACGGTGCGGGGCCTGCAAAGCCGCGGGGGCGCCGCCGAACAGATCGAACCGGTCTCCCGCGCCGCCGTGAATCTGCGAGGGATCGACGCGGAGAGCGTGGGGCGCGGGGATGCGCTGCTCACGCCGGGTGCCTGGCATCTGAGCGACACCGTTGATGTGCGCGGGATAACCGGGCAGAGCCTCGGGGAGGCACCGGAAGAACTCGTGGTGCATATGGGATCGGCGGCGGTTCCCGCGCGCGTGCGTCCCCTCGGAGACTCCCACGCCCGGTTGGTGTTGGACCGGCCGCTTCCGCTCAGCGTCGGGGACAGGATGGTCCTACGCGGATCAGGTTCCCGTGCCGTCTACGCCGGGGTTCAGGTACTCGACGTGGATCCGCCGGCGCTCACGCGGCGCGGCGAGGGGGCCCGACGGGCACAGACCCTGGAGACTCTTCCCACGGGTGGGGACGTGCAGGTAGAGGTGTCCCGACGGGGAGCCGTTCGTGAGGATTTCCTGGTCCGCTGCGGGGTGCAGATCCCGCAGCCCCTGCCTGAGGGCGCGCAGCGGATTGGCGACTGGCTTGCTGATAGCTCGGCGCTCACGCGCTGGACGACGCGGCTGCGCGAGGCGGTGAGAGCCCACGCGGACGCCCATCCGCTGGCTGCCGGACTGCCGCTGAAAGCCGCCGGTGATCTGCTGGACCTTCCCGACCCGGCACTCATCGAGCCGGTGGTTCGCGCCTCCGGGCTCCAGCATGAGGGTGGGATGCTCCGCGACCCGGCCTCGCAGCAGGGACTCGGGGCGGCGGAAGAGGGGATTGCCCGGCTCGAGGCGCGGCTTCGTGCCGAGCCCCTCGCGGCCCCCACAGCCGAAGACCTCGCGCAGTGGGGCCTGGGCGCACGGGAACTCGCCGCCGCCCAGCGCATGGGGCGAGTGCTCCGACTCGACGACGGGGTGATTCTGCTGCCGACGGCCCCGGCCCTCGCCATGCGTGAACTGGCCGCCCTCCCGCAGCCCTTCACCACCTCACAGGCGCGGCAGGCGCTCGGCACGACGCGGCGCGTTGCCATCCCGCTGCTGGAACATCTGGACGGCCGCGGCTGGACACGACGCGTGGATGGGACTCACCGCGAAGTAGTGCGCTGAGCTGAGACGACGGATGCAGAACGAAGCGCCGGGCGCAGAACGAAGCGCCGGGCGCCCCAGCACTGGTCAGCGTTGGTCAGCGCCGCCCTCGAGTCGCCAGCCACTGCTGATGCGCCTGGATCAGGGCGTTCACTTCCGCGGCGTTATACCTGCGCGAGAAAAGGGCCGGGGAGCATGACCAGCGGGCCCGCGAAGAAAACGTTGTGGCGGGACTCAGGGCTTCGGAAGGTCCGCTCCATGGTGCACTCCTGGGGTTGGTAGCCGGAGGATCCGTGATCGCCACGGTAGCGGGGTTGGGAGCGGAACGGCGTCTACGAGGTCGATGCAGCGGGAGCTCAGTGGCCCACTAGCCCCTCAAAGCCTTGATAAGCAGGCGGTTCTTTCTGCGATGCATCTGGA
>JAEWEZ010000075.1 GCA_023389045.1 Actinomycetes bacterium | reverse complement strand
CAGCACGTCGTCGCCATGTTCGGCGCGACCTTCCTGGTGCCGCTGCTGACCGGCTTCCCGCCCTCGACCACCCTGCTCTTCTCGGGCCTGGGCACCCTGCTGTTCCTCATCGTCACCCGCAACAAGGTCCCCAGCTACCTCGGCTCCTCCTTCGCCTTCATCGCCCCGATCACCGCCTCCACCCAGGCCGACTCGATGGGGGCCGCCCTCGGTGGTGTGCTCGTGACGGGCCTGCTCCTGGCGGCCCTCGGCCTCGTAGTGCAGAAAGTCGGGACCGCCTGGATCGGCGCCCTCATGCCGCCGGTCGTGATGGGTTCGATCGTGGCGCTCATCGGCCTGAACCTGGTGCCGACCGCCTACCAAAACAACTTCTCCAAAGCCCCTGTGACCGCCGTGATCACCCTGATCGCGATCGTTGCCTGCACGGTGCTGTTCTCCGGACTGATCGGACGCATCAGCGTGCTGGTCGGCGTGATCATCGGCTACCTCGTGGCCGTGTGGCGCGGCGAAGTGGACTTCACCCCGGTGCGTGAAGCGGCCTGGCTGGGCCTTCCCGAGTTCCACCACCCCACCTTCAACCTCGGGCTGCTGCCGATCTTCCTGCCGGTGATCCTGGTGCTGCTCGCCGAAAACGTGGGGCATGTGACCAGCGTTGGCACCATGACCGGCAAGAACCTCGACCACATGGTGGGGCGCACCCTGACCGCCGATGGCCTTGCCACCTCCCTCTCGGCCGTCTTCGGCGGTTCCCCGACCACCACCTACGGCGAAAACATCGGCGTCATGAGCGCCACCCGCGTCTACTCCACCGCGGCCTACTGGGTGGCCGGCATCTTCGCGATCCTGCTGTCGATGTCCCCGAAGATCGGGGCCGTCATCAACACCATCCCGCCGGGAGTTCTCGGCGGCGTCACCTTCGTGCTGTACGGGCTGATCGCGATCGTTGGTTTCCGCATGTGGGTCGACGGGAAGGTGGACTTCTCCCGCCCGAAGAACCAGATCACCGCCGGGCTCGGGCTCGTCATCGCGATTGCCGACCTCACATGGCAGATTGGCGGCTTCGCCTTCACCGGCATCGCCCTCGGCACGCTGGCAACCCTCGTCGTCTACCACGGCATGACTATCGTCGGCCGCCGCACCGGCACCGATGTGGAGCACAGCGCCCTCCAGGGCGGCTGAGCACTGCTGCGTGAGATGCGATGAGGCCCGGCGCGGAATGCGCCGGGCCTCATGCTGTGCGGCGCCTCAGGAGCGGCGGCGCCGGAGCAGGGTCACCGCTGCTCCGGCCGCGAGGATGACGGCGGCTGCCGTGAAGGCGATGCCGGCATTCACACCCGTGCGGGCGAGCGGCCCGCCGTCCTGTCCGTCGCTGCCGGAACCGTCCCCGGGAGCGGCCGACGGGGCGGGTGACGGGGCAGGCGACGGGGTGGGTGCCGGGGTGGGTGCCGGGGTGGGTGCCGGGGTCGGATCAGGAGTCGGGGCGGGAGTGGGGTCCGGAGTGGGCTCCGGGGTCGGGGCTGGTTTCTCGCCCTGCTTCTGCACGAAGACCGCAACCGTCATCGCCGGAACCGTCACCGTACCCGCATCCCACGTGGCCTGCTTGACCACCGGATCGGCGCCGTCACGCTGCACCGGGGAGAGCTCGAGCTGGGTGCCGGCCATCGTGTCGATGGCTTCCGTGATCGGCTTGCCGGAGGCGTTGAAGACGACGACGATCCCGTCGAGCTCCGGATCCACATCCGTGCCCTGCGTGTCATCCACGCGCATGACCAGCAGCCCCGGCGTCGCCTCCGGTCCCGCATTCGGGAAGGACACCTTCTGCCGGATCGCCTCCGCGTCCCCGAGGGTGAACAGCGCCGTGGAATGACGCAGACGCAGCAGGTCCAGGGTGACCTCGCGCGAGAAGGCGATGTCCTTCGCTGTCGGATGCTTCGTACCGTCGGCATCCTCGAGCAGCGGAACCATCAGATCCCAGGCCTCGCCGTTCTTGCCCTTCGGCGGCAGACCGCGGCCATAACCGTTATCCGTTCCCGACCAGTCAATCGCATTGAAATGGTCGCCGGAGTTGTACGAATCGCGATCCAGCGACTTCGACCGCATCAAATCCGTGCCACCGGCCCAGAAAGACGGCGACTGGCCGAGCGTTGCCGTTGCCAGCGACAGGGTATTCATCCGCGTGCGCGTGGCCGTGGAGGCATCCAGCGGCAACTTCCACACATTCATGTCATACAGCGCCTCGTTATCGTGCGCATCGACATAGTTCACGGCCTCCTCCGGGCGCGAGGTATATCCGGCGCCCTGACCGTTGTAATCAATCTGATCCGCGCGCACCGTCTTGCCCTCAGAGTTCAGAAGCTTGAAATCCTTGAGGCTTCCGGCCAGACCCACACGGATCAGATCCGTGCGATGGCGCAGATCCTTCAGCTGCTCCTCGGGGCTCACCGGCGAAGAACCATTCGGCATGGTGAACAGGCCATTACCGAAGCCCTGGTGGGTGCGCTTATCGGTATCAAAGGGGCTGCCGCCATGCACCGCGTCTCGCAGACGGTCATTGAAGGCGCCGATCGAGGTGCCATCGAGTTGGCCCTGCGTGGCCTGCTGGAAACGCGCATTGCCCTGGACCTCACCGAAGTTCCAGCCCTCGCCGTACAGGTAAATGGATTTCCCATCCACACCGTCGCGTTCCACGGTGAGTTCATCGAGGGCTGCGCGCACGGCTTCCATATTTTCGCGCGAATGATGCCCCATCAGGTCAAAACGGAAACCGTCCACGTGATAGTGCCGCGCCCACAGAACCGTCGAATCCACCATGATCCGCTGACCCATCGCATGTTCCGTGGCAATATTCGAGCAGCAGGTCGAGTTCTCCACGCCACCGGTCAGATTCAAACGGTGGTAATAGCCGGGAACAATCTTGTCGAGCACCGACTTCTCGCCCTGCCCGTGTCCCGCCGTGTGGTTATACACCTGATCCAAAACCACCTGCAGACCCATATCGTGCAAATGCCCGACCATCGAACGGAACTCGGCCGTGCGTCGGCCAGTGTTCTGGTTCTCTGCAGTGGCGTAGGAGCCCTCCGGGGTCATGTAGTGCAGCGGGTCATAGCCCCAGTTGTAGGCATCCTCATCGGCAACCGCCGCGACGGCTTCCTGCTGGGCCTTCGAGGCCGGGCCCGCATCCGCCGGGATCTGCGGCTTCTTCTGCTTCGCGCGATCCTCCTGGATCGTGGCGATATCGAAGGTCGGCAGCAGATGCACCGTCGTCATTCCCGCCTGCGCGAGTTCGCGCAGACGCTGCGTGCCCTGCGAATCCGGATGCCCCACCGCCGCGTAGGAGCCACGCAGCGCTTCCGGGAGTTTCTCGTCACCGGCCGAGAAATCGCGCAGGTGAAGCTCATAAATCGTCTGCCGCGCAAACTCCGAGACCTTCGGAGCCGGGGTGGACGACCACACCTCGGGAGCCCACCGCTCATCCTCCAGATCCAGCATGAGCGAACGTGTCGAGTTCAGCGTCAGGCCCGTCGAATACGGATCCGTGACCACATTCGTGACCACCTTCCGCTCCGCGGGCACGAACACCTCGACCGCGAACACATACTCGTGGTCCTCCCAGGAGGCAGGACCCTGCGCCGACCAGACACCGCCTGCGCCGCGCGTCATCGCGACCGTGGTGGCCGGGGCGGCATCCGCCGGGTCGCCCGGGGTGAAGACCCGCAGCTCCACGCTGCGCGCCGTCGGAGCCCACAGACCCACCTTCACGCCCGCATCGCTCACCTGCGCGCCAAGCGGCTGCGAGGCGGCGTCCTTGGCGAACAGGGCATCGAGCACGCCCGGGATCTGCACACCCGAGAAGGCCTGAGGCCCGTCGGCCCCGCGCTGCAGAACCATCAGCTCGCCGGTGAGTGCCTCCTCCAGGGCTGCACGCTCCACCCCCGTGAGATCCAGAGCGAGCAGGCCGGAGAGATGGCGCCGATCCTTCAGCTCCTCCGAGTTCAGATCGCCATCGCGCAGGGACAGATCAGCGATTTTGGTGCCGCCCGTGACCTGGCCGTTCTCCAGAGCCATGCCGCCTTCGGGAGAAGCCCACAGCTCAAAGGTGCTCCCCGCGGGATCCGCAGAAAACCCTTTCGGCCAGGCGATCGTGTCGGCATCCACGAAATGGCCCAGCTGCTGGCCAGCACCCGGAGCCAAAGGATCGGCGGCCTCGATCGTCAGGCGGTGCGAAGCAGAGTCATAGCTAAAGGTCACGAGTTTCCCGTCTTGAGTGGAGAAGGAATAGTTAGCGCCGCCCGGGGCGCCATCCTGGCCGTAGTTCTCATCCCAGGAACGGCCATGCGCCACCTTCGTTTCATAGTTCCCCGCCGGAAGGGCCGAGGTGGAGAAGGTGTAGACGCCATCGCCATCCGGGTCCTGCATCCAGGTGGCCATGCAGTCCGGGGCCCAGTCGCCGCCGCAGCCGAGGGCCTTATTGAAAGAACCCGGCAGGGTGACGATCGGGCCTTCCGCGCTGCTCTGCACCAGATGCGTGACCGGGTCGAACCAGAAGGTGAGCGGGCCGCCCGGATGGGAGATCGTGATGTTGTCGCCGCCGGGGGCGCCGCCCTTGCCGTAGTTCACGTCCCAGCTGCCGCCGAGGGCCACCTTGTACTCGTGATCGCCGGCGGGCACGTCGAAGGTGGCGGTGTACTTGCCAGAGTGTTTGTCCTTGGTCAGGGCGGTTTTTTCGCAGTCCGGGGCCCAGTCGGCGGAGCAGCCCGCCTCATCCTGCAGTGAGCCGGCGATTACCGGATCCTCCGGGCCCAGCGCCGTGACCTTCGGCGCGGCGGCGATGAGGCCGGCGAAGGCCACGGCCATGGAGGCAAGGATCGCGCCCAGGCGACGGCGCAGCGGGGAGCGGCGCGTGGGAGTGGGGGAGAAGGGAGGCTGGGATGCCGGCTGTGACGGGTGCAGCGTTGGGGACATGCGGGACTCCTTCGTCCGGGCAGGGGTGGCCGGGACCGGTGGGGAGAGGCAGACCCGTGGAGGGCCTGCAAGAGGTTCCAAGCTGAGGCTGCGGCAATGCAGGCTCGGCGATCAGACCAGCCTAAAGAACCAGTTTGTCCGCCCTCAACCTCGCCCTGCAATCCTGCAAGAACGTGCATTCGGTGGGTGGTTGGCGGGTCGCGGGACTAGGGCCTGGTTGCCAGGGCGCGGGTGTGGTCGGGGCGAAACGGGACGGGAGCGGTTGCAGCTGTGCAATATGCGCGGCTAGGG
>JAEWEZ010000023.1 GCA_023389045.1 Actinomycetes bacterium | reverse complement strand
CCCCTGGCTCCGGCGCGAAGGGACCTCATCCGGAGATCAACGACCAGTTCGCGCGGATGCTGCGAGAAGAGGGCGTGCGGCTCGCCCCCGGAGACGCCCCGCGGGAACTCGCCGATGCGCAGCGTGCCGCATTCCCCACGACGCACTCCCCCGCTCGGGGCTTCTCGGCGGACTCCCCCGTCGAACCCACCGCTGAGGACCGTGCCCGTGCCCGCGCCGCGCACCCCTCCGCGCTGCGACACCACGCTCCGGGACATCACGCTGGCGCGCCCTGGCGCGGCAGCACCCGGCATCCCGAGCTCGATGACGACGACGTTCTCTACGGGGATTTCACCGCTCCCGACCCCGACCTTCCCGCCCCTTCCGGGGTGTTCCTCTGGTCCTGGGTGGCGGCCCTGGGCGGGTTCGCACTGCTGCTGTTCAGCGTCATCTCCAGCACGATTCCAGGCTGGCTCGGAGCGCTCGGTGCCGTCGCCGCGATCGGTGGGGTGATCGCGCTTCTCGCGCAGGCACCCACCCACCGCGGGGGAAGCGACGACGGAGCCGAGGTATAGGGCTCGGGGACGCCGAGGGGTAGGGCGCGGGACACGGCGCTGGACAGGGCTCAGTCTAAGACGGGAAAGAGTTCGCCCTAAGAGCGCGCGAGATCCGCTGCCCCGACGATCCCTGCGCTGTTGCCCATCTCCGCAACCACCCACGGAGCCACCGTGCGGTGCATCCGCGCCGTCAAATGCTCGACATAGGAACCACGCGCCGGCTCCAACAGCAGGTCACCGGCGGCACTCACACCGCCGCCAACCACAATCACCTCGGGGTCCAGGATCGCCGCAATCGAGGCAGCACCTTCCCCGAGCCAGGAACCGACCTCGGCGATCAGAGCACGGCAGGCCGGATCACCCTGCTGAGCAAGCGCCGTAATGAGCGGACCGTCGATCTTCTTCACGGTGCCGCCAGCTGCCTGCACGAGCGGCCCGAGAGTGCTGTCCCCGGCGGCGGCGCGTTTACGGGCGGTGCGTACGAGGGCTGTTCCGGCCGTGTACTGCTCCAGGCAGCCGCGGCGTCCACAGCCACACCACTGGCCCTGCGGCACCGCGGTCATATGCGCAATCTCCCCGGCGAAGCCGCCGGCGCCACGCACCAGATGCCCGTCCATCACAATCGCGCCGCCGAGTCCCGTGCCCACCGTCAGCATCAGCATGTGCTGGGCCTCGCGGGCGGCGCCGAAACGGAACTCCGCCCATCCGGCGGCATTCGCGTCGTTCTCCACCACCACCGGCAGGCCCGTCATACGTTCCAGTTCCGCAGCCAGGGCGCGGTCCCTCCAGGCAAGGTTCGCGGCAAACACGACGGTGCGCCGGTCGGCGCTCACAAAACCTGCGGCGCCAACACCCACGCCCACCACGTCGTGCCCCTGACGCAGTTCCGCGACCGCATCAGCCACCGCCGCTTCGATCAGTTCCGGATCCGTGGCCGGCGTGGTGCGGGCGGTCGCGGCAATGATCCGCCCCTCCTGATCGACCACGCCAGCAGCAATTTTCGTACCGCCGATATCCACTCCGATGGCGAGCATGGGATCCTCTCCGGCTCGATGAGCCTCTGGGCGTGTCCAGCCCCGTCGGACCCGTCGCGGGGTACCCACTCACGAACGTCTCAGCATCACGATCCGGTGGCGACAGGGGCGCGTGTCCATCGTACGAGGTCCTGTCCCGTAGACTGCCCGGGACCATGCCGCGCTTCCGGGGCGGGCCTCCCCCAGATGGAGATTCCCCCGGTCCGGATCGAAGGAGATTCCGTGAAGCAGTTCGGGACTGCCGCCCAGCACGTCGCCAACCCCGAGGAAAACATCACCAGCACGCTTCTTGAACGCGAGCGTGTCCACCCGGACATCCCGGTGTTTGAACTGGCCGACGGGCGCGGCGGATACACGCCCCTGTCGGTGCAGGACTTCATCGCCGAGGTGAAAAAGGTGGCGAAGGGCCTCGTGGCCTCCGGGGTGAAGGTGGGCGACAGCGTCGCGATCATGTCCCGCACTCGCTACGAATGGGTTCTGGCCGACTACGCCGTGTGGTGGGCCGGCGGCGTGACGGTGCCGATCTACGAAACCTCCTCCCCCTCCCAGATTCAGTGGATCGCCTCCGATTCCGATGCCTGCTTCGCGATCGTGGAAGGCACCCGCCACCGCGAGGACATGGAGTCGGTGCGCAGCGAACTGCCGAAGCTCACCACGATCGGTGTGATCGAGGACGGGATCCTTGATGAGCTGAAGGAGCTCGGCAAGGACGTCAGCGATGAGGATCTGGAAGAGCGTCGCGCTTCGCGTCGCGGGGACGACATCGCCACGATCATCTACACCTCCGGCACCACCGGCCGCCCCAAGGGCGCCGAGCTGACCCACTCGAACTTCGTGGACACCTCCCGCAGTGCCGTCGCCCTGCTGGGCGACGTGGTGCTCCCGCCCGGGTCGAAGATGCTCATGTTCCTGCCGCTCGCGCATGTGTTCGCGCGTCTGCTCACCGTGGCCTGCACCGGCCCGGCCGGAACCACCCTCGCCTTCACCGCCGACACCAAGAACCTGCTCACCGACCTGGCTGCCTTCCGCCCGTCCTTCCTGCTCGCCGTGCCGCGAGTGTTCGAGAAGGTGTACAACGGCGCCGAGGCGAAGGCCACCGCCAAGGGCAAGGGCAAGGTCTTCCAGATGGCGGCCGATACCGCGATTGCCTACTCCAAGGCGCTGTCTGCCGGGACGGTTCCGCTGGCCCTGAAGCTCAAGCACGCCGCCTTCGACAAGCTCGTCTACAGCACCCTGCGTGAGGCAATGGGCGGCCAGGTCAAGTGGGCTGTCTCCGGTGGCGCCCCGCTCGGTGAGCGTCTGGCGCACTTCTTCCGCGGTATCGGCGTGACGGTGCTGGAGGGCTACGGCCTGACCGAAACCACCGCCCCCGTCTGCGTGAACACCCCGTGGGATCACGCGCCCGGAACCGTCGGCCCGCCCCTGCCGGGTTCGACCGTTGCGATCGACGACAACGGCGAGATCCTCGTGAAGGGGATCATGGTCTTCAAGCAGTACCGCAATAACCCCGAGGCCACCGCCGAAGCACTCAAGGACGGCTGGTTCCGCACCGGCGATCTGGGTGCCCTCGATGAGAAGGGCCGCCTGTCGATTACCGGGCGCTCCAAGGAGGTGCTCGTCACCGCCGGCGGTAAGAACATCGCTCCCGCACAGCTCGAGGACCAGGTGCGTTCGCATCCGCTGGTCTCCCAGTGCATGGTCGTGGGCGATCAGAAGCCCTTCGTTGCCGCGATCCTCACCCTCGACGCCGAGATGCTGCCCACCTGGCTGCAGAACCACGGCAAGGATCCCAAGATGAGCATCGAGGAGGCCGCGCAGGATCCGCAGGTGCGCGCCGAACTCCAGACCGCCATCGACAAGGCAAACCAGTCGGTCTCCCGCGCTGAGTCCATCCGCGTCTTCGAGGTCATTGACACGGACTTCAGCGAGGAGAACGGCTACCTCACCCCCTCGATGAAGCTCAAGCGCAATGTGGTCCAGAAGGACTTCGCCGACGTCATCGAGTCGATCTACTCCCGCCCGAAGCCGACCTCCTGAGGTCTGCTCAGCGGCCATCCACGGGACCCTGGCATGCGCGGCGCCGCCGTGTTTGTCAGGGTCCCGTCGTAATGTGCCGCTATGCCCTCTCGCCGCCAGCTCAGCCTCGATGATCTGGGGCTGCCGCTTGCGCAGGCAACGCTCGTCGTCGTCGACCTCGAAACCACCGGAACCAATCCGGAACAGGACGCAATCACGGAGATCGGCGCGGTCAAAGTGCGTGGTGGCGAGGTGCTGGGAGAGTTTCGCACCTTCGTGAATCCCGAGCGGCCAATCCCCGCCTTCATCGCTTCCCTCACCGGAATCACGAATGCCACCGTGGCTGATGCGCCACCGATCACGGCCGTGCTTCCGATGTTTTTGGAGTTCGCGGGTGATGCCGCGCTCGTGGCGCACAATGCGCGATTCGATATTCAGTTCCTCGCTTCGCAGGCTGCCCGCTGCCATATCCCCTGGCCGCGTCCCACCGTGGTGGACACTCTCGCCCTGGCCCGCAGCGTGTACGGGCGGGATGAAGTGCGCGATCACCGTCTGGGCACCCTCGCCGCCTACGTGGGGGCGCGGGTGACCCCCGATCACCGTGCGCTCAGCGATGCCCGCGCCACGGTCGATGTGTTGCACGCGATCATCGAGAGGCTCGGCCCGCGTGCCGCCACCCTGGAGGACCTCTCCAGCGCGCACCGTCGGCCCCGCCCCGTGCAGCTTCGCAAGCGGCATCTGGCCGAGAGCGTTCCGGCTGTTCCCGGGGTGTATCAGTTCATGGATGCGAACGGTTCCCCTCTCTATGTGGGAACCTCCCGCAATCTGCGCAGCCGGGTACGCACCTATTTCACGGCGGCAGAAACGCGCCGCCGTGTGCTGGATATGCTCCCCCGCGCCGAGTCGATCCGCGTGATCGAATGCGCGACCGCTACCGAGGCGGCGGTGCGGGAACTGCGAATCATCGGCTCGGAAAAACCACCCTCAAACCGGCAGGGTCTGCATCCGGAAAAAGCGCTCTGGCTTCGGCTCGGCAGCGGACGGGAGGGTTTGCGGGCGGCGCGGCTTGCGCGCAGGGAGTCCGACGGATCAGCCCAGATCGGGCCGCTCTCCTCGCGACATGATGTCGAACCGCTGCGTGCCCTACTCACGGAGGCCGTCATGGGCCGCGGCTCCTCCTTTGAACACGCCACGGCGCGGGCACGGGCGCTGGCCTCCTCGCATCGCGAAATGCTCCGCACCGTCATGCTCGAGGACCCGTCCCTGGTACTTGACCATGTGGCGAAGCGGATGCGCGCCCAGGTGGAGGCCGGCCGCTATGAGGATGCCGAGCGTCTGCGGGGCCTCACTTTGAGCTACCTGGCGGCGGCGCGACGAGCCTCCCGGCTGCGTGCCCTCGGTGCGGTGCCGGTGCTCGTCGCAGCGCGTCCGACCGATGATCCCGTGGTCGGGCCCGGCGGGTGGGAGCTGCTGCTGGTGCGGCATGGTCGCTTCGCCGGCACCACTCTGGTCCCGCGGCGGGGCGACCCGGTCGGGGCAGCCAAGGCCCTGCTACGCACATCCCGCCTCGCGGAGCCGGAGATCTGGGAGGCGGAGCCGGCGCCGCTGTGTCAGGGGCACCATCAGGAAACAGAGATCCTGCTGAACTGGCTCGACGCGGAGGGCATGCGCATCGTGCACTGTGAGGGACGGTGGGAGATGCCGGCCCTCGCGCGTTTCGAGGCAGAGCACCTCACGGAGCATTTCGCCCGCACGCGGCAGGACGCCTCACCGTGAAGAGTCGCCGCAAAGAGTCATAGAGTGGAGGCATCCGTTCACCGTGGAAAAGCTCGACATGATCACCGCCATCGTCTCCATCATCGTGCAGTCCGCGCAGATCCCCGAGGTTGCACAGCGGATCGTCGAGATCGACGCCGTGGACCAGGTCTACTCCGTCACCGGCGATGTGGACCTCATCGCCTTGGTGCGGGTGCGCCGCCACGAGGACCTCGCCGACGTCATCGCGGATCGGATCAGCAAGATCGTCGGAGTGGTCGATACGACGACGAATATCGCCTTCAAGACCTACTCCTCCCATGACGACGCCTTCGACCTCGGCGCCGGGGAGATCTAAGCCGCTCCACCCTCCGCGGCGCGGGCGCTCGCCGCTGCCCAGCGCTCCACGAGATCAGCAGGCCGACCCGAATCCAAGGCCTGCTCGGCCTCGGCAAAAGCGGAGGCAAAACGCTCGGTGAAACCGTCCTCGGCCTCGCAACCGATCCCGTCGTAAGCAACGATCCCGGCGGCGGCATTCAGGAGCACGGCATTGCGAACGGGACCCAGGCGCCCCTCCCGTCGGCCCGCAAAGAGATCGCGAACCACCTGAGCGTTCTCCTCCGCAGTGCCGCCACGCAGCGCATCATGCTCGGCACGTTCCAGACCGAGCAGCGCGAAGGGGTCGAGAACATGCTCGCGCACCTGACCGCCGCGCACCTCCCACACATCCGAGCAGTCGGTGATGGTCAGCTCATCCAGACCGTCGTGCCCGCGGAAGACCAGAGCACTCGTGCCGCGATCGGCGAAAACCCCCGCAACCTTGGGGGCAACGACCGGATCAGCCACACCCACGGCGCTCGCGCGCGGCCGCGCCGGATTGGTGATCGGACCAAGCACATTCATCACCGTCGGAACCCCCAGGCCCTTCCGCGCCTCCGCTGCAAAACGCATCGAGGGATGGAACACCTGGGCGAAAAGGAAGGTCATCCCGATCTCCGCCACGAGGTCCTGAACCTGCGGGACAGGAAGGTTCAGACGAACCCCCAGGGCTTCGAGCACATCAGCGGACCCGGATTTCGAGGTCGAGGCCCGGTTGCCGTGCTTCACCACGGTGCGCCCGGTGGAGGCGATGATCATGGAAGCGGTGGTGGAGATATTGACGGTCTGGGCCAAATCGCCACCGGTGCCGACGATATCGACCGCCTCACGGGTGACATCCACCTCACGCGCATGCGCGGTCATCGCGTCAGCCAGAGCGCCGAGCTCCGCAACGGTGAATCCCTTGGACTGCAGAGCAACAAGGAAACCGGCCAGCTGCACGGGAGAGGCGGCGCCTTCCATAACCTCATTCATCGCCCAGGCTGCGTCCGAGGCAGTGAGGTCCTCCCCGCGAATCAGGCGGGCGGTGAGTCCAGGCCAGGTCGGTGCGAGATCATTCATGCCTCGATCATCGCATTTTGAGTGACCTACGCGTCGTGGGGGTCACGGATCGGTCACAGGGCAAGCATCGTCACAGGACCGATGCGTGTCCGGGTTCATGACGGCGCGTCAGAGACGATATGCTGGCCTGGTTCGCCACAGGGCTGCGCCCTGCGACGCCCCGATGGTCGTGCATCGCGGCGCCGAAGCAGACGACACGACAAGAGTGGTGACGTGACTACAGCGACCCTGCCTCAGCGCTCCTCGTCCGTTGTGCCCACCGTGGGCCGCCCCAACGCGACGCAGGTCGGCACCATCGTGTGGCTCTCCAGTGAGCTCATGTTCTTCGCCGGGCTTTTCGCCATGTACTTCACCCTGCGCTCCATGGTGCCCGGGGAGTTCGCCGAGGGGCAGGCGAGTTTCAAGCACGGCTTCGCGCTGGTGAACACCACCATCCTGGTGCTCAGCTCCTTCACCTGCCAGATCGGTGTGTGGCTGGCCGAGGGCAAGTTCCCCTGGTCCGCTCCCTTCACCCCGAAGCGCCGTCGAGACGGCTCGATCTTCAACCCCCTCAGCTGGGGCATGGTCGAGTGGTACACCCTGACCTTCCTCATGGGTGCCGTCTTCGTCTCCGGCCAGGCCTTTGAGTACACCGAGCTCGTGCACCACGGGGTGACGATGTCTTCGAGCCCCTTCGGCTCCGTCTTCTACCTCGCTACCGGCTTCCACGGTCTGCACGTGGTCGGCGGCCTCATCGCCTTCCTCTTCGTGCTTGCCCGCGCCTTCGCTGCCGAAAAGTTCACGCAGCATGAGCAGGTCTCCGCGATCTGCATCTCCTACTACTGGCACTTCGTCGACGTGGTGTGGATCGGTCTGTTCGCCATCGTGTACCTGATCGATCCGATCATGACCTCGATGAACCCCGAACACGTGATCCCGGTCGAGTTCGTGTGGACCATCTTCTGATCCACATGCCGTTCGCCCCTCCCGACTCTCCCGCCCGCCCCCTCCACGAATCGAGGTCCGAACCGTGAAGGCACTCGCCGCACGTCGTCATCATCCGATGGCGCTACTCGTGATCCTGCTGCTCGCGCTGGTCGCGACCGGCGGGCTGTACGCAGCGTTCCAGCCGCGTACCGCCCAGGCCGAGGGTTACACGCAGGACGACATCGACGCGGGCCAGCAGCTGTTCGTCTCCAACTGCGCCACCTGCCACGGCCGCAATGCCGAAGGCCTCGTGGACAATGACGGCAACGCCATTGGCCCCTCCCTGATCGGTGTGGGCGCCGCAGCCGTTGACTTCCAGGTGTCCTCCGGCCGTATGCCCATGCAGGCCTCCGGCCCGCAGGCACACCGTAAGGAGCCGCAGCTCAACGCTGAGCAGACCCGCCAGCTCGCCGCTTATGTGGCCTCTCTCGCCCCCGGCCCGGCTGTGCCCGCCGCGGAGTACCTCGATCCCTCCAAGGGTGACCCGGTCAACGGTGGCGAGATCTTCCGCATCAACTGCGCCATGTGCCACAACGCCGCCGGTGCCGGTGGCGCCCTGACCCAGGGCAAGTTCGCTCCCCCGGTCGTCGGTCTCGAGCCCCGTCACGTGTACGAGGCGATGGATACCGGCCCGCAGAACATGCCCGTCTTTAACGATTCCAACCTTTCCCCTGAGGACAAGCGCGACGTGATCGCATACCTCGACAAGATTCACAAGAACGGTTCCCCGGGCGGTCTCTCGCTCGGCTCGCTCGGCCCCGTGACTGAGGGCCTGTACGCCTGGACCATCATCCTCGCGCTGCTCATGGGCTGCGCTCTGTGGCTGGGGGCGAAGGCCAAGTGAGCAACCACCAGTACGAAAACCTCGACGGCACCACGCCCCGCAAGGGTGTCAGCGCAATCGCCCCCAAGGAGGGCGGCGGTTTCCCGAACCCCGGTCTGCCCCCGCATGTCCACCGTCAGGCGGATAGCGACCCCAAGGCCGAGAAGCGCGCCGAGCGCATCGTCGCCGGCATGTTCCTGATCTCGGTTCTGGGCACCATCGGTTTCATCGCGGCGTACATCTTCGTGCGCCCCGTCGGCCGCAATATCTTCACCGAGCACGAGGGCACCTTTGAGGCTCTCTGGTGGTCGAACCTGACCATCGGTCTGGGCCTCGCCGTGGCCGTGTTCTTCATCGGTGCGGCGGCCATCCACTGGGCCAAGACCCTCATGCCCGACGAAGAGGTCGTCGAAGAGCGTCACGCCATCCGCGGATCCGATGAGACCCGCCAGGCTGCCGCCGAGATCATCACCCAGGGCCTGAAGGAGTCCGGTATCGGACGCCGCCCCCTGATCGTCACCTCGATGGTCGCGGCCCTGGCTGCCCTGCCGATCGCGGTGCTCGCGCCGCTGTCCACCCTCGGTCCCCTGCCGGGCAACAAGCTGCACCACACCTTCTGGAAGAAGGGCATGCGCCTGGCTCGTGACCACGACGGCACGCCGATCAAGGCGACCGATGTGGCGATGAACTCGATCTTCCACATCATGCCGGAGGACCTCACCCCCGAGACGGAGCACTTCCTGGAGGAGCGCGCCAAGGCCGCCGCCGTGATCGTGCGTATCGACCCGGCGCTGGCCAAGGACGAGCAGAGCCTCGCCAACGGCTACGAGGGCATCCTCGCCTTCTCCAAGATCTGCACCCACGTGGGTTGCCCGGTGGCTCTCTACGAGCAGCAGACGCACCACATGCTGTGCCCCTGCCACCAGTCCACCTTCGACGTCACCGACGGTGCGAAGGTGATCTTCGGACCCGCACACCGTCCCCTCCCGCAGCTCCCGATCGAGGTCGACGCCGAGGGCTACCTGGTAGCCAAGGGCGACTTCCCCGAGCCGATCGGCCCCAGCTTCTGGGACATCCACAAGGACAAGTGATCCCGTGACGAGCACCCCTGACTCCCCGCGCAGCACCTCCTCCAGCGCCAACGATTCCGGTCGTCTGGTGAAGCTTGGCAGCGTCGGCGGCGACTGGCTGGACCAGCGCGTCTCCGGCAGCGGCTTCGTGAAGTTCTTCGCCCGCAAGATCTTCCCCGACCACTGGTCGTTCATGTTCGGTGAGGTCGCGCTGTACAGCTTTGTGATCCTGCTGATCTCGGGCACCTTCCTGACCATGTTCTTCGACCCCTCCATGGAGGAGGTCATCTACGAAGGCCCTTACGAGCCGCTCCAGGGTGCGCACATGTCCCGCGCCTTCGAGTCCACGCTCGAGCTGTCCTTCGAGGTCACCGGCGGTCTGCTGTTCCGTCAGATGCACCACTGGGCCGCGCTCGTGTTCATGGTCGCGATCTTCGTGCACATGTTCCGCGTGTTCTTCACCGGTGCCTTCCGCAAGCCGCGTGAGCTGAACTGGCTGGTCGGTTTTGCCCTGATGATGCTGGGCATGGTTGCTGGCTTCTCCGGCTACTCCCTCCCCGACGACGTTCTGTCCGGTAACGGTCTGCGTATTGCCGACGGCCTCTCGAAGTCGATGCCGATCGTCGGCACCTACATGTCGTTCTTCCTCTTCGGAGGCGAGTTCCCCGGCACCCAGATCATCCCCCGCCTGTTCACCATCCACATCCTGCTGGTGCCCGCGGCGATTATGGGCCTGATCGCGATCCACCTGGTGCTGCTCGTGCTGCACAAGCACACCCAGTACCCCGGCCCCGGCCGCACCGACCGCAATGTCGTCGGCTTCCCGCTCTTCCCGGTGTACACCGCGAAGGCTGGCGGCTTCTTCTTCCTGGTCTTCGGCGTGATCTCCCTGATCGCCGCGACGACCAGCATCAACGCGGTGTGGATCTACGGTCCGTACGACCCCTCCCCCGTGTCCGCCGGTTCGCAGCCCGACTGGTACATGCTGTTCACCGACGGTGGCCTGCGTCTGATCCCGGGCTGGGAGTCGACCATCTTTGGCTACGTGTTCTCGTGGAACATGCTGATCCCGATGGCCTTCTACGGGGCGTTCCTGGCCTTCCTCGCTTTCTACCCCTTCATCGAAGCCTGGGTGACCGGCGATGACCGCGAGCATCACGTGCTCGACCTGCCCTACAACACCCCGGTGCGTACCGGCATCGGCGTCGCCTGGATCATGATCTACCTGATCCTGGTTCTCGCCGCCGCCAACGACCTCCTGGCTATCGCCCTGGATATGTCGATCAACAACCTCACCTGGGTGTACCGCATCTCCTTCTTCGTGGTGCCGCCGCTCGCCTTCTGGGTGACCAAGCGTCTGTGCATCTCGATCCAGCGTCAGAAGCGCGATCTCGCCCTGCACGGTGTGGAGACCTCCAAGGTGGTTCGTATGGAGGACGGCGAAATGCTGGAGATCCACGAGCCGCTCAACGAGTTCGATCGCTGGGTGCTGGTGCAGCACGACGACTACCGTCCGCTCGAGGCGGGCGAGGGCGTCTCTGCTCTGCGTGCCAAGGCCACCTCGTTCTTCTTCAAGGATCGGATCGAGCCGGTTACTCCGGCCGAGCTGCGTGAGGCTCTTGAGCACGCCGGCCACGAGAAACACAAGATCGATGCCCTCACCGGTGGGGACTACTCCCTGCCGACGGAGCACCATCACCACTGACGCATCGCG
>JAEWEZ010000172.1 GCA_023389045.1 Actinomycetes bacterium | reverse complement strand
GGGGGTGGGGCGGGGTTGGGGCCGGCGGGGGGGGGGCGGGGGGGTGGGGGGGGGGGGGGGGGGCAGCCCGGTGGTGCGGGTGCCGACGGTTCCGGCCAGGTCGTACCCGGATTCGGCGTGACGGGTGATGTCGATGCCGGTGCGTTCGTCGTCTTCGCTGATCCGCCAGCCGATGGTGGCTTTCAGCGGGAGGGCGATCACAGCGGTGATGACCGCAGAGTAAATCATGGCGGTGAGGGCCACGAGGATCTGGACCACGAGGAGGTTCACTCCCCCACCGTGGATGAGTCCGCCCTCGGTGGCGAGCACGCCGATGAGCACGGTGCCGACGAGACCGCCGACGAGGTGCACGCCCACAACATCCAGGGAGTCGTCCAGGCCGATGCGGTGCTTGAGGGAGACGGCGAAGGCGCAGGCGATACCGGCAGCCGCACCGAGCACGATCGCTCCGAGCGGGGAGACGGCAGCGGCGGCCGGGGTAATGGCCACGAGGCCAGCGACGACGCCGGAGGCTGCCCCGAGGGAGGTGATGGCTTTATCGCGGAGGTGTTCCACGAGGATCCAGCCGAGGACGGCCGCGGCGGTGGCCACGGTGGTGTTGACCCAGGCGAGACCGGCGGTGCCGTCGGCCGTACCCGCGGATCCGGCGTTGAAACCGAACCAACCGAACCAGAGCAAGGCGGCGCCGAGCATGACGAGGGGCAGGTTGTGGGGTTTCATCGGGTCACGCCCGAAGCCGAGACGGGGACCGACGACGAGGGCGAGAACAGCTCCGGCCACACCGGCGTTGATGTGCACGACGGTGCCGCCGGCGAAGTCGATGGGTTCGGCAATGGCGGCGAAGGGTCCGTCACCCGAGAGAAGTCCGCCGCCCCAGACCATATGGGCCATGGGTGCGTAGCAGAGCACCACCCAGATGGCGCTGAAAGTGATCCAGGTGCCGAGTTTGACGCGGTCGGCGATCGCCCCGGAGATGAGGGCGACGGTGATGATCGCGAAGGTCATCTGGAATCCGGCGGCAACGAGGAAGGGGACGCCGCTGCCGGCGAGCAGGGACTGCTCATCGCTGCCGTTCAGGCCAAGGAACTGCAGGGGGTTGCCGATGATGCCGCCGATGTCGTCGCCGAAGGCAATCGAGTAGCCGAGGACGGTCCAGACGATCGCGGCAACGGCGATGGCGCTGAAGCTCATCAGCATCATGTTCAGCACGGTGCGGGCGCGCACCATGCCTCCGTAGAAGAGGGCGAGGCCCGGGGTCATCAGCAGCACGAGGCCGGCGCTGCAGAGGATCCAGGCTGTCGCTCCGGTGTCGAGGGCGAAGGGTTCCATCGCGGGGCTCCTGGGTGGTGGGCCGCGGCCGGGGCCGGGGCGATCCGCGGTGGATCGCGCGGCCATCGTTGCCGCTACAGGCCTCGTGCTTCACCTCACAGAAGCTGCGTTACCGTTCCGTGATATTTGGTTTCGCTCCGTGGGACACGCCGGGGTTTACTCCCCCAGGAGAGCGTCGACGAAGCCGTGCGGATCGAAGGGCGCAAGGTCGTCCATGCCTTCGCCGAGGCCTACCATTTTCACGGGAACACCCAGCTCACGCTGCACATTGACCACGATGCCACCCTTGGCGGTGCCATCGAGTTTGGTCAGCACGATGCCGGTGATATTGACGGCTTCCTGGAAGACGCGCGCCTGCTGCATACCGTTTTGACCGGTGGTCGCGTCCAGCACAAGCAGCACTTCGGCAATCTCGTCTCCGTGCAGACCCTTCTCAGCGACGCGGCGCACCTTGCCAAGCTCGTCCATGAGGCCTTTTTTGTTCTGCAGACGGCCGGCCGTGTCGATCAGCACCACATCCACGCCCTGGGCACGGCCTTCTTTGACGGCATCGAAGGCCACGGCGGCGGGGTCGGCGCCATCGCGATCCGAGCGCACCGTATCCACGCCGACGCGAGAGCCCCAGGTGGCGAGCTGATCTGCGGCGGCTGCACGGAAGGTATCGGCCGCGCCCAGCACACAGGTGCGGCCTTCGGCCACGAGCACGCGGGCGAGTTTGCCGACGGTGGTGGTCTTGCCGGTGCCGTTCACGCCCACCATGAGGATGACGGAGGGGACGGTCGTGCCGTCGGGTGCGGTGCGGGTGCTCGCGGCGAGTCGACGGTCCATGCCGGGGTTCACCAGGGACACGAGTTCTTCGCGCAGCGCTTCCCGCACGGCGGTGACATCGTCGGTGTTCAGCACCTGCATGCGGCGACGCAGGTTGTCCATGAGTTCATCGGTGGCATCGGGGCCGAGGTCTGCCATGAGCAGCGTTTCCTCGATCTCATCCCAGGTGGCCTCATCGACTTTCCCGCTGGTCAGCAGGGTGAGCAGGCCGCGACCGAGGGCGCCGGAACGCGAGAGCCGCTCACGCAGGCGCTGCATTCGACTGGCGGCAGGTTCGGGGGCGTCAAGAACGGGTGCAGCCGGAGCGGGAGCAGCCGGTGCGGCGTCAACAAGAGCAGGCTCAGCAGGAGCGGTCTGCGCCGGGGCTGCGTCGACCGGCGCGGCGGATTTAGCCGCCTGCCCGTCCGCATGGTCCACACGATCCGTGGGCGCACCGGTGGTCTCCTCAGTTGCCACCGGCTCAGCCGGGCGCTCCTGCCCGTGCACCGGCACAGACGCCTCGACGTCCTGAGCAGGCGCCGCCGTTGAGCTCGGCGCGGAGAGGGTGTCTGACCAGGTCGGCTTAGCTGGCCGCTCCTTGACGGCGGTGACGGTGCCGCCGCGCGGCTCCTCACCCGGGCTCTGCGTGCTGCTCTGTTCCTCGGATCCGCTCTGTTTCCCGCCGCGGCCGCGCAGGAAAGCCCACAGGCCGGCGCCAATAATGGCGACACCGCCACCGGCTCCGGCGACGAGAGCAAGGATGTCATTGGGATCCACGGGTCACCTCCGAATGCGAGGGGGCCGACGATGCGGCAGGGCGGGCCCAGTCTAGGGGGCGGCCCTGACAAACAAGCGCGCTACCCAACCCCGTCGGAAAAGCAGAGCAGGACCGGCAGCCGACAGGGACCGTCGCGCGACGAGAGCCGGCACGGGGTCACACCCGGGCCGAAACACAACGCGAGGCGTTGCGCGTTCTGGTCAGCAGCCGCCGAGCGTCAGCGCCCGGTCCGAGAGGTGTGCAGCTCTTCACGCATGGGGGTCTCCTCCACCTCGGTGAGGTCCGGAAGCGACTGCTCAGTTCGCGACTGCATCACCACCACCCCGAGGATGACCGACACGGCGAGTGCTACAGCAAAGAGAAGGAAGATCACAGACACGGTGGAAAGACCAAGACCCATGCCTTTATTTTCGCACCTAACAGGGCATTTTGAGGCGCTTCGGCACGCCGCGGGAACGTGGTCTTGATGACACGACCCGACCATCGCGACGGATGGTCAGGGGGTGTCATCGGGACTCGATATTCACGTCGAGCCCTGGCCGAGAGGTCAGCCGAGTTCCGGGAACCAGATGCCAATCTCGCGCTGCGCGGATTCGGGGCTGTCCGAGCCGTGCACGAGGTTCTGGATGACGGGGAGGTCCCATTCACGGGCAAGGTCGCCACGGATGCTGCCGGGCGCTGCCTGAGTGGGGTTGGTGGCTCCGGCCAGGGAGCGGAAACCGGCGATCACGCCTTCGCCTTGGAGGACCATGGCCACGAGCGGCGCGGCACCCATGTACTCGACGAGCCCGGGGTAGAAGGGCTTGCCTTCATGCTCGGCGTAGTGGGCGGCGAGTTCTTCGCTGCTGGCGGTGCGCTGCACGAGGGCAAGGATGCTGTACCCCTTGGCTTCGATGCGGCGGATGATTTCGCCGCGCAGGGAGCGCTGGACGGCGTCGGGCTTCAGAAGAACGAGTGTGCGTTCGGTACTCATGCGGCCAGGGTAGACAATCTGCCCGCACCTCGCCTCCTGAGCCAGCATCACCTCATCGGCCCTGCAACCCCATGAGCATGCCCGCAGGATTCCCGGGCCGCAGCCCAGCCCTCAGCAATCAGCCCTCAGCATTCATCCCGAGCTGACGACGCAGGGGCGCATAGTGCGCGTGAACAGCCTCGCGATAGGCCTCAGCATCCCCGGATTCAACGGCCTCCAGGATCGCCCGGTGCGCGGCAACGGTGTCGGCGATTTCCTGGGCCGGTGCGATCCCGAGCAGGGGGATCGCTTCGACGTGAATCTGCCAGAAAGCACTGTTCATCTGGGCAAGTAGTTCATTGTCGAGTTCATCGAGGAGCACGCGGTGGAAGTCACGGTCTTCCTCGGTGAAGTTTTCACCGGCATCAAACCGCGCCTGCATCGCCTCCACAATCCCGTGAAGTTCCTCGTGGCGCCGTCCGGCGCAGGCGGCGGTGATTTCCTCGGCAACGGAGAGGTCGAGGCGCTCGCGCATGTCGATCACTTCCCGCACGGGGCGCAGGGAGTCTTCGGCTCCGAGCCGCACGCGGAAGAGGAGCGCTTTGACCATCGGGGAGAGGGAGAGTTCACCGACGCTGGTGCCGCGGCCGTGCCGGATGGAGATGATGTCTAGGGATTGCAGGGTGCGCAGGGCTTCGCGCAGGTGGGGCCGGGAGACATCGAGTTCTTCGCACAGGGCCATTTCGCTGGGCAGGGGGTCGCCGGGCCGCAGGCCTTCATCCAGGATGAACTGGGTAATTTCGTCGACGATGTCCACGCGGGGTGATCGTCGGCCCTCGCGTCGTCGCGCACGCAGATCCTCTGGGGCGCCGGAACGGATCGGCATGGGAACCTCCTCAGAATGGTGCAGCACAAGACACGGCGGTGAGGCTGCGGCACACTCGAACACGAATGCTCCGGGTCGACGACCCGAGCGGGGCAGGCACGACGCAGTGCGAAACCTCCGCGTGAGGCCCGGCGGGACCGAGTCCCTGTCCTCGTGTGGCGCGTTGCGATAGTCTACCCAAGACATCACACGTCAGTCGTCTTACCTCTCAGGGGTGGGCGCCCCGAGCCGGCACGGAACCCCCGCGGTGACCGACCCCGACCCGCCGCTCCCCCACCCCGCCCAGACCGCCATCCATCTCGCAGACCAATGCCGCTCCCCACCGCGAAGGAACAGGTACTCGCCATGACCACCCCCGCCGCCACCCAGGCCTCCACTCCCGCGATCTCCGGCGTGGTCCCGCCGGTCCTCACTCCCCTTACCGCCGACCGCGAGCTCGACCTTCCCTCCCTCGAACGTCTTCTGGGCCGCATGCTCGAGGGCGGCGTCGATGGCATCTTCGCCCTCGGCTCCACCGGCGAGGTGGCCTTCTTCAACGACGCCATGCGCGACCGCACCCTCGAGGCCATCACCGGCATCGTCGCCGGCCAGGTGCCAGTTCTCGCCGGTGTGATCGAGATGCAGACCGAGCGCGTGCGCGACCGCATCCACGCTGCCGCCCGCTTCGGCGTGGACGGTTTCGTTGTCACCGCCCCCTTCTACGCCATCACCGGCCCGCAGGAGATCGACCGCCACTTCCGGGTGCTCGCGGCCGATGCGCCCGCCCCTATCTGGGCCTACGACATCCCGCCGTGCGTGCATAGCAAGCTCGCACCGGAACTCCTCATGGCGCTCGGTGCCGACGGGGTGCTCGCCGGCGTCAAGGACTCCTCCGGCGATGACGTTTCCTTCCGCCGCCCCTCCCTCATGAACCGCGCCGCCGGTTCCCCGCTGTCCCTGCTGACCGGGCACGAGGTTGTTGTCGATGGCGCGTACCTCTCCGGGGCCGACGGGGTTGTTCCGGGGCTCGGCAATGTGGATCCGGCCGGTTACGTGCGCCTACACCGCGCGGCTACCAGCGGCGACATCGAGGCGATGCGCGCGGAGCAGGATCGTCTGACCGCCCTGTTCGAGATCGTGCGCTGCCCCGTCGGGCTCGTCGGCCCCGCCGCTGGGGTTGGCTCCTTCAAGACCGCGCTGCGTGAACTCGGCGTGATTTCCACCAACACCATGAGCGAGCCTCTGGCGAGCGTTGAGGGCGAGGCGGTGGAGGCGATCCGCTCGCTGCTCGAGGCCGCCGGGCTCGAGCCGCGCTGAAACCTTCTGAAACGCCTGCACGCACGATGAGCACACGCCCTGTTCTTGCCATTGACCTCGGCGGCACGAAGATTTCTGCCGCCGTGGTCGATGCCCCCTCCCCACACTCCGACGGCTTAGAACAGCTCCCGGCCCCCAGCCTGCGTGACGGCACCCTGGTTCGCACCGCAACCCCCGCGCAGGAAGGCGCGCAGGCTGTTCTGGAGACGGTGCGACGAACGGGCGCGGAAGCACTTTCCCGCGCGGGGTGCGCACATCCGGTGGCCGTGGGTATTGGTTCGGCCGGGATCATTGACCCAGCTACCGGCGCGGTCACCCATGCCACCGATGCGCTCCCCGGATGGCCCGGCACGCCACTTGCCGCCGCTCTCGAGGAGACCTTCGGCGCCCCCACCCGCGCCCTGAATGACGTGCACGCGCATGGCTTCGGGGAAGCGCTTTTCGGTGTGGGCGCAGGGCATAGCAATGTGCTTGTGCTTGCCGTTGGCACCGGGATTGGGGGCGCGCTGCTCCTGAACGGCCAGCTCGTGGCCGGGGCCGGTGGCGTTGCCGGGCATCTCGGGCATCTGCCCTGCCCGGAGGCCACGGGGCTGCTGTGCACCTGTGGCCGCAGCGGGCATCTGGAGGCTCTTGCCTCGGGTCCCGCGATCGCGGCCTGGCACCGTCGGCTCTCCCCGCCGGAGGATCAGGTGCCCGATACCCGCGAGGTGGCGCGCCGCGCGGAGGCCGGTGATGCCCTGAGCCGAGAGGTCATCCATGGCGCTGGCGTGGCCACGGGGCGCCTGCTCGGTGGGCTATTGAACGCGCTCAATCCCGATGTGGTTGCCGTGACCGGCGGCGTGGCCGATATCGGAGATATCTGGTGGGAAGCCCTTCGCGAGGGTGTTGCGCATGATGCGATGGATGCTGTGCGCTCCACGCCCGTGCGTCCCGCGCAGGCGGGCAATAGCGCGGCTCTCCTGGGAGCAGCCCACCACGCCCTTGCAGGCCTCTCGCTCCCCGCTACCGGCGCCTGACACCGTAAGAAAACCGGCGACCCCAGCACGACACCCGGACAACCTCGGCCCACTGGCCCCATACCGACTGGAGGCTCCTATGCATCCCATCATCCGCGCCCTCAAGGGCACTCTGATCGTCTCCTGCCAGGCCTATCCCGGGGAGCCGATGCGCACCCCCGAGACCATGGCTCGCGTAGCGGCTGCCGTTGCCGAGGGCGGGGCGAGCGCCGTGCGCGCCCAGGGACTAGAAGACATCCGCCACGTCAAAGCCGCTATCGAGCAGCCCGTGATCGGCATCTGGAAAGACGGTGACAACGGCGTATTCATCACCCCCACTTTCGATCACTGCCGCCAGGTCATCGAGGCGGGCGCCGATGTGCTCGCCCTGGACGGCACCCTGCGGGAGCGGCCCGACGGACTCACCTTCGCCGAAACCCTCCGCCGGATTCGCGAGATCAGCGATGTGCCCGTCATGGCCGACTGCGACAGCGTCGAGTCGGCTCTTGCGGCGGCCGAGGCCGGGGCCGACATCATCGGCACCACCCTGGCCGGGTACACGCCGGCACGTGAGCGCACCGAGGGACCCGATCTAGAACTCCTGGAAGATCTCGCGCAGCGCCTGTCGGGCAGCGATTCCGTGCTTGTCGCCGAGGGCCGCGTGCATACGCCGGCGCAGGCCGCGCAGTGTCTGCGAACGGGCGCCTTCGCCGTTGTCGTCGGCACGGCGATCACGCACCCCACTTCGATTACGCGCTGGTTCGTGGAGGCTGTGCGCGGCTGACGCAGAAGCGCTGGTGCGCGCGACAGCGAGAACGCGCGGCATCGCAGCACAAAGGAAGCGGCACAGAGGAAAGGGGCCGACGGGGTTTTCCCCCGTCGGCCCCTTTCGTGGGTGGAGCTCAGGCGCTCTCGCGGAGGCGCCGGGTGTAGGCGGTCTTGGTGCCGAAGATGGTCAGCGGCGTGATGTCGTGGGCATCGGCGCCGCGGATCGTGGTCCAGAGCAGGGAGCCGAGGTAACCGACGATCATGGTGGCCACGAAGGCGAGGGTGGAG
>JAEWEZ010000136.1 GCA_023389045.1 Actinomycetes bacterium | reverse complement strand
GTGCAGGCGGTCTAGCGTCTGGGCGAGCCCCGGAATGTACACCTCGCAGGCCAGGTGGTCGCGCTCCGGGCAGCGGGCGGCGGCTGCCGCAATGTTTTCGCCCTGGCCAGAACCGATTTCCACGACGAGCTCGGCGCGGCGGCCGAAGACTTCCTCGAGGTCGAGGCGGGCCTCGGGGGCGGGGACGGTATCGCGCTCGCCGCGGGGGAGGTCCAGCACGTACTGCTCGGAGTAGGTGTCCCAGGCGTGCTGGCGGCTCGGACTCAGGCGCGCGCCACGGCGCACAAAGGAGACCACCTCGCGGGGTCGGCGCACATGCTCGGGGGTGCCGCGATCAGCCACGTCGGATCTCACCGTTCTTCACGATCACGGACACCGTCGGAAGATGCTCGGACGCGGGCCCGCGCAGCACTTCCCCGGTTTTCTCATCGAAGCCGGAGCCGTGGCAGGGGCAGTGCAGTTCACCGTGCTGATCAGCCAGAGCGCAGCCATTGTGGGTGCAGTAACCGGAAAAAGCGGTGATGTCTTCCCCGCTGCCGCGCACGATCGCCACGAAAGGCTGCTGTCCACCGAAGTTCACGAGGGTGGTGGCGTTTTCGGGGATGCTGTCCAGAGGAACCGCACCGTCGTCGTCGGCCCCCACCAGACCCGGCGTGCCGAAGCCCTGATCCACCCGGGCGCAGGCCGCAAGGGACGCACCTCCCGCAGCAGAGAGGGAGGCGAGAGCAAGCGCATGGCGACGGGAGAGCGACGGGCGAGTCATGGCCCCCAGGATAGACACCCGTCCTGACGTTGAGCGGGACTCAGACCTCTTCAGCGCTCATCTGTCGCGGATCCCACGAGCGGATCCCGCGGGCGCGCCAGCCGCGCGCCGAGACAGCATCGAGAGCCTCCCGCTTGAGCGCGGGGGAGAGACGGTCGAGGTACAGGTGCCCATCGAGGTGATCGACCTCGTGCTGTAGGCAGCGGGCGAGCACCCCGCCCTCGTCTTCCACGACGACGTCCTGGCCGTCCAGGTCAATGCCGGTCACGCGGGCGGCGCGGGCGCGGGCCGTCGGGTAGCCCTCCCCGGGCACGGAGAGGCAGCCCTCATAGGCGTCGTCAGCGAGTTCGACGGGGCTCAGGCGTTCCAGGCGCGGGTTGATAACCACGCCGCGACGCATCTGCCCCTCCCCGTCGGTGCAGGAGTAGACGAAGATGCGCCAGCGCGAACCCACTTGGGTGGCTGCCAGGCCTGCCCCGTCGGCCGCATCACAGGTCTCAAACATGTCTGCGACCAGCTCGCGGATCTCGTCGGTGATCTCGCGGACTTTGCGGGTGGGGCGTTCCAGGGCTTTATGTCCGATCACGGTGATGGGACGGACGCTCATGCGGGCTGATCTCCTTGGGGTGGGTCGACGGGGCGCGGGCGCTCCCCATCATTCTCGACGGTCGGGGCCGTGGATGGATTCTGTGCCGTTGATGATTCCTGGGTCGTTGATGATTCCTGGGCCGGTGCTGTCTGAGGGGAGTGGGCGTCAAGGCGCTGATGCGCGAGCTCGAGGATCCGCCGCCCGGGATTGACGGCAAGGGGATGGCGGGCATCCACGATCCACGCGCTGCGTTTACGCACCAGAGGATCCCCACTACGAGCGCACTGGGCGACAGCACGGCTACGTTCCTCATTCTCCTGCGCATCACGCTGCAGGAAATCCAGGGCGTGGGTGGCGTGCGGATCCAGTTCGATGTGCTCCCAAGCGGGCAGGCCCGCCGCGATCTGCCGGGCACGCAGGAACTCCGCATCCAGGGCGGCGCCACCGACGATCACGATATTGCCCAGCCAAATCAGCAAGAGGATGCCGATCAAGCCGTTCAGGGCGGTGAGCACCTCAGAAAAGCGCGTCGCGTATTCGGCAAGCCGCCCCACCAAAATCGCGCAGACAAAGAGAACGAGCACCGCGAGGGAGGAGCCGAGCGTCATCAGCCGGTAGCGGGGAAGCTGCACATTGGGGAAGAGGTAGTAGGCCAGGGACACCCCAATAATCAGGATGACCAGCAGGATCGGCCATTTCACAAGATTCCAGGTCTCGAAGGCAATGCGGGGGATCCCCACGAACTCCCCGATCCGCTGGGAGGCTTCACCGCCAAGAATGACCATGCCGATGGCGAGCAGAAGCACGGCGGTGATGACCGCGGTTTCGACGAAGACGATCGTGCGGAACCACAGGAAGGGGCGGCCCTCGCGGGTGTCGTACACGCGGTGCATAGCCCGATGGAAAGCGGCCACACCATTGGAGGCCGACAGAAGCGCCCCGAGGGTACCCAGGAGCAGCCCCCACACACCGCCGCGGGAAGCCGCCATCGCCAGCAGGCTCGCCTCATAGGGGCTCGGGTCAATCGTCGGGAAGATCTCCACGAGCATGCTGGAGAAGGCACTCACGGTCTGCTCTCCCACACCGAGCAGGGAGACCACCGAGACGGCCGCGATCGCCGCCGGGATGAGGGAGAGCAGCGTGTAGAAGGTCATGGTGCCGGCCACATCCCACACCTGGATGTCGAGCATGCGGATGCGCACCCGGTCGAGCACATGCAGCACGCTCAAGCGCGGGCGCGGGTAGGTGACCTCGCGTGTTCTGCGTGACCCGTCAGTTCTCGCGGGCGTCGCGCTGGTATGCGCCGTGTCGCCGTCGTTGTGCGGGCTGTCGTTCTGCGGGCTGTCGCCCTGGGGACTGCCGCTCACCGGTGCGCCCATCGCTCATGCGCACCGGGAGCAATCTCAGTCCTCACCGCACTCGCCGTCCTGCGGAACCGGGAACTCCCACGGCGAATCGGGATCCGCGGGAACCGCCGAGGTCACGATCGACCCGTCGGCCCGTTCATCACCGAGGCCCAACGGGCGCTGCAGCACCGCGTCATCCAGCACCGGCCCCTGATCCTTCAGCGGCACACTCACGCCCTCGGAGGTAATCCGCACGCGCTCGCCGCGCACCGAGACCTCCAGTTCCTCCCCGTCTTCGAGGGTGAACTCGATGGCGTCACGCACCAGACGCACCCGGAAGCGGGAGCCGCGCACCGTGAGCGGGAAGATCAGCTCGGGCCACTCCTGGGGCAGGCGCGGATCGAAGGAAATCTCCCCGGCCTCATGGCGCATGCCGCCAAAGCCGTGTACGAGGGCGTTCCACACGCCGCCGGCGGAGGCGATATGCACACCGTCGGCGCAGTTGTGGTGCAGGTCCCCGATATCCACGAACAGACCGGCCCGGAAGTAGTCCATGGCGGCTTTCTGGTGGCCCACCTCGGCGGCCATGATCGACTGCACCACCGCCGAGAGGGAGGAATCGCCCGTGGTCAGCGGGTCGTAGTACTCGAAGTTGCGGCGCTTTTCCTCCGCGGTGAACTCGCTGCCGCGCAGGAACAGGGCGAGCACCACATCGGCCTGCTTGAGCACCTGGAAGCGGTAGATGACCAGCGGGTGGTAGTTCAGCAGG
>JAEWEZ010000087.1 GCA_023389045.1 Actinomycetes bacterium | reverse complement strand
GGTGTATTCCTGCGGGGAGCCCACCTGGAGCCGCCCGCAGCCTCCCAGGCTTACGGCAGCAGCTCCCAGGAGACCGAGGGTCAGCAGGTCGCGGCGGCGCGGCCGGGTGGTGCCGGGGAGCAGACGGGAGTGATGCACGTGCGGCATTCTCGCACGGGCGCCCCCGGCCCACTATCCTGTGGGTTCAGCCCCGCCGTCGGTGCCGGTGTCGCCGACGGCCGGCGTCACCGTCGACGTGCCCTGGCGATTGAACCGCGACGAAGGAAGGTGACCCGCGATGTGCCCCGATTCTCCCGGTGCCGCGCAGACTCCGGCACCGGCCGGCACAGAGAGTTCTGCGGAGCGCAGCGATCTGGTGGCCGCGATCACCCCGATCCTGCACCGCCACGGTCTTGTGCTGGAGGAAGCCGCCGTGCGGATGCGCTCCGGAACCGCTGAGGTGCGGGTGGTTGTTGACCTTCCTGAGGATCAGCTCGGCTCGGCAGATCTCGACACGGTTGCTGCCGCCTCCACGGACATCTCCGACATGCTCGACGCGGAGGATTCCCTGCTCGGTTCCGGGCCGAGTGTTCTGGAACTGACCACCCCCGGCATTGACCGCGCGCTGCGTGAGCCGCGGCATTTCCGCCGCGCCCGCGGCCGGCTCGTGGAACTCCCCGCCCGTGATGACGCTCCCGCTCTGCGGGGCCGGGTGCTGGAGGTGTCCGAGGACGGCACCGAGGTGCTGCTGCGCGCTGAGGCGGGCCGTGATGACCGTGGCCGCCCCCGCAAATTT
Organism: Actinomycetes bacterium; assembly: GCA_023389045.1. GTDB lineage: Bacteria > Actinomycetota > Actinomycetes > Actinomycetales > Dermabacteraceae > Brachybacterium. Next base: position 2,669 of record JAEWEZ010000087.1, on the reverse strand, counting down.
CCCGCCGGAACCCCGGCGTTCCCCACAGTGCCGCTTCAGGACGCGGCCGGTGCGCGCATTGTGATCGAGTTCGATCCGCCCGAGGATCTCTCCACACTGCTTGCCCAGGCCCGCGCCGAGGCTACCGCTGATGACCACACCCATCGAACCGCTCCGAAGGAGAACTGACATGGATATCGACATGGGAGCCCTGCGGGCACTCGAGCGGGAGCGCGACATCCGCCTGCCCGTGCTGCTGGATGCGATCCGGCAGGCCCTGCATGCCGCGTACATGCACACCGATCACCCGGTGCGGAACTCGGAAGTGCTGATCGATGAGAAGAGCGGCGAGGTGCGGGTGATCGCCCGCGAGGTGGATTCCGAGGGTGTTGTGATCGATGAGTGGGATGACACCCCGGAAGACTTCGGTCGCGTCGCGGCCTCTACCGCACGTCAGGTGATCTTCCAGCGCATCCGTGATTTGGAAGACGAAGCGGTGCTGGGGGAGTACGCCGACCGTGCCGATGACATCGTCTCCGGTGTCATCCAGCAGGGGCGCGACCCGCAGATGGTGCTCGTGGACCTGGGCGGGGTGGAAGCGGTTCTGCCCCGGCAGGAGCGGGTGCCCGGCGAGGACTACTCGCATGGTCGCCGTCTGCGCGCCTATGTGGTCGAGGCCCGTCGGGGCCCCAAGGGGCCGCAGATCACGCTGTCGCGTTCCCACCCGAACCTGGTGCGGCGCCTGTTCGCGCTGGAGGTTCCGGAGGTGGCCGACGGGACCGTGGAGATCGCGGGTCTGGCGCGTGAAGCAGGGCACCGCACCAAGATCGCGGTGCGCACGACGGATGAGCGCATCAACCCCAAGGGCGCCTGCATTGGGCCGATGGGCGCGCGTGTGCGCGCGGTGATGAACGAACTCGGCGGAGAGAAGATCGACATCGTCGACTACGACGAGGATCCGGCTGCTTACGTGGCCAATGCGCTCTCCCCGGCGAAGGTCACCTCGGTGACCGTGGCCGATGAGGTGGGCCGTGCGGTGCGAGTGCTGGTTCCGGAGGGGCAGTTCTCCCTCGCCATCGGCAAGGACGGGCAGAATGCGCGTCTGGCTGCCAAGCTCACCGGCTGGAAGATCGACATCAAACCGGATACCGCCGCGCAGGACTGACCCGTCGGCCGGGCAGCGTTCCCACGGTGCCCACCCCCGGCGCCCGAGAGCGCGGGAGCATGAGCGCTCTTGCGCGATACAGCGGCCCAGCACCTCATGCGCAGCGTGAGATGCGGCGCACATGGTGTGTCCCATCCCTCCCTGCGTGAGCCGCCGCGCTGCAGGTCCGCTAAACTGGGCGAGCTGTTCGCTGCTCCGTGGCAGCGGGCGAGCCCCGGCTCGTCCCTGAACGGAACACATGAACGCCCGAGGTGAAGGAGGTCGCCGGTGAAATCCGTCGAACTCCCCTCTCGCCCCGAGCGCACATGCGTCGGCTGTCGTCGTACCGCCGTGCGCGATCAGCTGGTGCGTCTGGTCCGGGAGCCCGCTCCCGACGGAACCGCACCTCGTGTCCTACCGGACCCCACCGGGTCCGCACCGGGGCGCGGGGCGTGGATCCACCCCGACGCAGACTGCCTCGACCTTGCCCTGAGGCGAGGTGGCCTGGCCCGGTCCTTCCGCGGCCCGGTCCAGACCGGGCATCTGCTGCGGGACCTAGAGGCATCCGTCCCCACCATCACGTGGAACAGGTAGAAGAACCCATGGACATCCGATGAGTACTCGAGCATGAGCACCCACAGGAGCTAATGGTCCGCGCCCTTCTTCTCGCGCGGACCGAGACAGGAGAATTGTGGCAAAGGTCCGCGTCCACGAGCTCGCGAAAGAGCTCGGACAGCCGAGCAAGGTCGTTCTGCAGAAACTGCATGACATGGGCGAATTTGTTCGCTCTGCCTCGTCGACCATCGAGGCCCCCGTCGCCCGCCGCCTGCGCGAGGAGTTCCCCGCGCCCGCCGGCGACACCCCCAAGAAGACGTCCGGCAGCGAGGCTGCGAAGTCCGCTGCCGCGAAGCCCGGTGCTGCCAAGCCCGGCGCCGCGAAGCCCGGTGCCGCTGAGGCAGCGAAGGCTGGCGAGAACGAGAAGGCCCCGAAGGCTAAGGGTGCTGAGAAGGCGGATGAGGCTGCGTCCTCTGCCGCTCCCAAGCCGGGCGCTGCGAAGCCTGCCGCTGAGAAGCCCGCCGCCGCGCAGGGTAAGCCGGCTGCCGGTCCGAAGCCCGGTGGCGAGCGTCCCGCGGCCCGCCCCGGTGGTGCCCGTCCCGGCAACAACCCCTTCGCGTCCTCCCAGGGCATGCCCCGCCCCGGTCAGCGCCCCGGCGGCCCCCGTCCCGGTGGCCCCCGCCCCGGTGGCCCGCGCCCGGGCAACAACCCCTTCGCCTCCTCCCAGGGCATGCCCCGCCCCGGTCAGCGCCCCGGCGGCCCCCGTCCCGGTGGTGCCCGCGGTGGCGAGCAGGGCGCAGGGCGTTCGCAGCGTGAGGGTGCACCCCGCTCCGGTGGCGCTCCGCGTCCCGGTGGTGCTCCCCGTCCGGGCATGCCGACCCCCGGCATCATGCGTAAGCACTCCCACGGTGGCCTGGCCGATGCCCGCCCGGGTGCGGCCGGTGGCGGCCGTGGTGGCGCCGGCGGTCGTGGCCGTGGCCCCCGTCCCGGC
>JAEWEZ010000047.1 GCA_023389045.1 Actinomycetes bacterium | reverse complement strand
GTGGACCTCGACGGCGCCCAGAAGGTGCTGCGTCTGATCGACGCCCTCGAGGACAGCGACGACGTGCAGAACGTCTACTCCAACCTGGATATCCCCGAGGACGTCGCCGCCCAGCTCGCCGAGGAGGACTGACCCTCGGCATGACGCTGCGGGTGATGGGGATTGACCCCGGCCTGACACGCTGCGGCGTGGGAGTTATCGACGCGCTGGGCGCACGCCGCGCCCAGCTCGTCGATGTGCAGGTGGTGCGCTCGGCCAGCGAGGACACGATCGATGTGCGCCTGCTGGCCATCGCCCAGGGGCTTCGGTCTCTCATCGAGCGGCACGGACCCGACACGATCGCCATCGAACGGGTCTTCAGCCAGGCCAACACGCCCACGGTGATCGGCACCGCGCAGGTCACCGGGGTGGCGATCCTGCTGGCCGCCGAACGCGGAATCCCGATCGCCCTGCACACCCCCTCCGAGGTGAAAGCGGCGGTCACCGGTAGCGGGCGCGCTGATAAGAAACAGATCCAGGCGGCCCTCGTACGCCTGTTGGGGCTCACCGCAGCACCCAAACCCGCCGATGCCGCCGATGCGGTGGCGATTGCACTGACTCAGCTGTGGAGGGGAACCGGCCCGGTGTCGCTGGACCGCACCGGCGCCGCCCGCACGAGCGCGCAGGCGGTGTGGGCTCAGGCCGAGCGGCAGGCGCGACGCGCCCGGGACCGCTCCTCCTCCCGCCACTGATCGAACAGATGTTCTAGGCTGGCCTCGTGATTTCAACTCTGACCGGGCGTATCGCCGCCCTTGGCCTCGATTCCCTCGTGCTCGATGTGGGCGGGGTCGGCTTCGCCATCCGCACCACCCCGCAAACCGTGACGGCAACGCGGATCGGCCAGGAGATCATGCTCCACACCGAACTCGTGGTGCGTGAAGACTCCCTGACCCTGTACGGCTTCCTGCAGCGGGAGGAAGCAGATATCTTCCAGGTGGTGCAGTCGGTCAGCGGGATCGGGCCCCGCACCGCACTCGGTCTCCTTGCGGTGCTGACCCCGCAGGAACTCTTCCGTGCGGTCGCCGAACAGGACACGAAAACCATTTCCCGCGCCCCCGGCGTCGGCCCGAAGGTGGCCTCCCGCATGATCCTCGAACTGGGCGGGAAACTCCCGGCCCCGGCCGAGAGCGATACCGGGGCCGACGGGGCAGTGGCCTCGGGTACCGACTCTGCTGGTGCCGCCCCGAGCTCCGCCGACCGGCTCCGCGCCACGGTGACCGCCGCCCTGACGGGCCTGAGCTTCGCCGAAAAAGCCGCGGCAACCGCCGTGGACCGCGCCGCCGAGGAACTTGGCGAGGATGCTGACGACACCACCCTGCTGAGGGCGGCCCTGCGCCGCCTGGGCGGAAGCAGGTGAGGGCATGAGTCTGGATCCCGAGGAGCAGACGGGGGAAGAGCTGCACGAACTGGTGCGCCCCGATTCGGGGGCATTGGAGCGGGCAGCAGAAGCTGCACTCCGTCCGGCACGCCTGGAGGAGTTCGTGGGTCAGGCCGTGGTGCGCGACCAGCTCTCCCTGGTGCTGGAAGCGGCGCAGGCACGCGGCCGCGCCCCCGAACACGTGCTTCTCTCGGGGCCTCCGGGGCTCGGGAAAACCACGCTCGCGATGATCATCGCCGGGGAGCTCTCCGCGCCGCTACGGATCACCTCCGGCCCGGCCATCCAACACGCCGGCGATCTCGCCGCGATCCTCTCCTCCCTAGAGGAAGGGGAAGTGCTGTTCATCGACGAGGTGCACCGCCTGGCCCGCCCCGCCGAAGAAATGCTCTACATCGCCATGGAAGACTTCCGCGTCGATGTGGTGGTCGGCAAAGGCGTGGGAGCCACCTCGATCCCCCTGGAACTTCCGCCCTTCACGGCAGTCGGTGCGACGACCCGCGCCGGCCTCCTCCCGGCGCCGCTGCGTGACCGTTTCGGTTTCGTGGCGCACCTGGACTACTACAGCGCCGAGGACCTGCGCGAGGTGGTCACCCGCTCCGCCTCACGCCTCGAGATCCAGATCGACGAGGACGCCGCCGCGGAGATCGCCGGCCGCTCCCGCGGCACGCCCCGCATTGCCAACCGTCTGCTGCGTCGGGTGCGGGACTGGGCGCAGGTACGGGGGAGCGGGCATCTCGATCTGGAGGCGGCACGATCCGCGCTGCGCGTCTACGAGGTCGATGACAGCGGCCTTGACCGCCTGGACCGGGCGGTGCTCGGCGCCCTGTGCACGCGCTTTAAGGGTGGCCCGGTCGGCCTATCCACCCTCGCGGTCGCGGTGGGGGAGGAAACCGAGACCGTCGAGACCATGGTGGAGCCCTACCTGGTGCGAGAGGGTTTCCTGGTGCGCACACCGCGGGGGCGTATGGCCGCCACCAAAGCGTGGGAGCACCTGGGGATGGAACCTCCCGCCGGCCCGGAGGGGGATGGCACCCCCACCCTGCCCCTGGGTCGTTTCTAAGTTATTGCCCTCTTCCGTGGGAGCCATTCTCAGGAGTGGTGCGCCGCGGCGGGTACAGTGGGACGGTCCCGTGGCACGAGGACCGTCTCGTCGTGCCCTCGCATCCCGGTGTCGCGGCCTTCCGGTCGTGCCCGTCTTGTCGAAAGGATCCCTGTGGACCCGCTTCTCCTTATGCTCATCGTCTTCGCGGTCATGCTGATCCCGATGTTCCTGATGTCCAACCGTCAGCGCAAGGCGATGCGTGAGCAGCAGGAACGCGTTGCTCAGATGGGTGTGGGCGATGAGGTGCGCACGCACAGCGGCTTTTATGGCCTGATCGTTGAGGAATACGACGATGTGGTCATCCTGGAGACCGAGTCCGGCGCCCAGACCAAGTGGGCCCGCCAGGCACTGGCGATGAAGGTTGAGCCGACCGACCAGGTGGACCCGGTGGCAGCCCCGGCGGACTCCGTGGAGGAGGCGCCGCAGGTTGAGGCGCCCGCCGCGGAACAGTCGGACTTTTCGCGCGAGGACCGTGGCGATGGCACCGTTCCCGGTGTGACCACGCCCCGTAGCTGATCAGCCGGTCGGCTCTCACCCCAGCCCGAACCCCATTCATCCACCCGCACCGAGGAACCCCGCTCCATGCCCGCACGTCGTGTAGCACTCGGCGCCCTCGCGATCCTGATCATCCTGCTTGGCAGTGTGGTCGGGATCGGTGTCGCCCGAGGCGGCTGGCAGGCCGCCCCCACACTGGCCCTTGACCTCGAGGGCGGAACCCAGGTCATCCTGCAGGCCAAGAGCCGCGACGGGAAACCCGTGGACCAGGAGTCCATGGAACAGGCCCGTCAGATCATGGCGCAGCGCATCAACGCCATGGGCGTGGCCGAGACGGAAATCAGTATCCAGGGCGGCAGCAACATCGTGGTGGATGTGCCCGGAAAGCTGGACCCGGCCACCTCTCAGGCACTGCGGCAGACCGCGGCCATGAGCTTCCGCCCGGTTCTCGGTGTGCTCCCGCCCGAAGGTGAGGCAGGGTCGAGCGATGCCGGCGGCGCGAGTGATGGCGGTGGCGCCAACGGCTCGGGCGAGGAGTCCAAGCCCGCTATTGACCCCTCGCAGCCGACGTTCAATGGCCCGCTGACCCCGCGCGGTGGCCCCGGCGAGCCGAACACCCCGGTGGCTCCGAGCACCGACGATTTGCCCTTCCCGGCGTGGTCCCTGGACTGGGCCACCCCGGAGGTGCAGGCCGCAGCCTTCGAAGCGAACTGCACCGACCCCAAGACGGTGCAGAAGAAGGCCCAGCAGGCGGATCCGCACAAAACGCTCGTGGTGTGCGATCCCACGGGCAGCCAGAAGTTCCTGCTCGGACCTGTCACGGTCGAGGGCAAGGACATTCAGACCTCCTCCGTGGGTGATGAGACCACCCCGACCGGTCAGAACACCGGCTTCTACGTGGTCAACATGCTGTTCAAGCCCTCGGCGGCTCAGAACTTCTCTGAGATGACAATCGCGCTGCACGGCGGCCAGGGCGCCACCGACATGTTCGCGATCGTGCTGGACGGGCAGGTCATCTCGGCTCCGCAGGTGAGGGAACCAACCTCGACCGGGGAAACCTCGATCACCGGCAACTTCAAGCACGACGAGGCCTCGCGGCTCTCGAATCAGCTGCGCTTCGGCGCGCTGCCGCTCGAGTTTGAGGTGGCCTCCGAACAGCAGATCTCCGCCACCCTCGGCTCGGACCAGCTGGAGAAGGGCCTCATCGCCGGCCTCATCGGCCTGCTGCTGGTGGTGGTGTACGCCTTCTTCCAGTACCGGGTGCTGGCGATTGTGACCACGTCGAGCCTGGTCATCATGGGTGTGCTCGCCTACGCGGTCCTGACGATCCTCTCGAACCTTCCCGAGGTCGGGTACCGGCTCTCCCTCGCCGGCGTGGTAGGCCTCGTGGTGTCGATTGCCTTTACCGCCGACTCCTTCATCGTCTACTTCGAGCGCGTTCGCGATGAGATTCGTGAAGGCCGCGGGATCGTCGCCGCCGTCGATCACGGCTGGGCGCGTGCCCGCCAGACCATCGTCATCTCCGACATGGTCAATGTGATCGCAGCCGTCGTCCTGTACCTGCTCTCCACGGGTGGCGTGCGTGGCTTCGCCTTCACCCTCGGACTGGCAACACTGCTTGACCTGCTGATCGTCTTCCTCTTCACCCACCCGCTGCTGCAGGCCCTCGTACGCACCCGCTTCTTCGGTAAGGGCCACCCGCTCAGCGGGCTCGACCCGGCGGCCCTGGGCCGTTCGGTCCCGGCCTATGCAGGCCGTGGCCGAGTGCGCACCACGGCGGAGCGTCGCGGGCGGAAGGGCTCCGAGCAGCCGGTGCGGGAAACCCTGGCAGAGCGTAAGGCGCGCCTAGCACGTGAGGAGAAGCTCGCCCGTGAGGAGAGCGCAGAGATGACCCAGCGGGAGGAGGAGCGATGAGCACGAGCTTCGCCCAACTGGGCAATGACCTGCACGCCGGCAAGCGCCTCTTCTCGATCGTGGCGCGGCGCCGCCTGTGGTATCTGATCGCCCTGGTTGTGATTGTGCTGCTGAGCGGTATCGCCGCCATGCGCGGTGCGAACCTTGGTATCGAGTTCACCGGCGGATCCGAGTTCCAGATCTCGGGTGTGAGCAGCACGGAGCAGTCCACAGCCCGTGAGGTCGTGCGCAAGCATGTGCCGGAGAACGAACCGAAGATTGCGGTGCTCGGCGCGGATACCCTGCGCGTGCAGACCGAGCAGCTGGACTCCGAACAGACCGTGACCATCGGCCAGGAACTGGCGAAGGCCTACGGGGTTTCAGAAGACAACGTCTCCAGTTCCTTCATCGGCCCGGTGTGGGGCCAGGACATCACCGAGAAGATGCTTCGCGGCATCGTGGTCTTCCTGCTCCTGGTCGCCGTGGTCATGGCGCTGTACTTCCGCAATCTCAAAGCGTCGATCGCCGCAATGCTCGCCCTCGTGCACGACATGCTCATCACGGGAGCCGT
>JAEWEZ010000043.1 GCA_023389045.1 Actinomycetes bacterium | reverse complement strand
TCCCTGGGGAGGGACCCGGCCGTCGAGGGGGAACGCGGGGAAGTGCTCAGGCGTCCTTGCTCTGCTTGGTGCCCATGTAGCAGGCCCAGAAGTAGACGCCGACGAACACGGCGCCACCGACGATGTTGCCGAGGATCACCGGGATCAGGTTGCTGAAGACCACCGAGCCGGGGGTGAGGGCGTCGAGCTTGGCCATGTCGAAGTCCTTCATGGCTTCGCCGGCCCAGAACTTGTCGCCGGAGCCGTACTTGACCAGCAGGCCCATCGGCAGCATGAACATATTGGCCACGGAGTGCTCGAAGCCGGCGGCGACGAACAGGGAGATCGGGCCAGCCACGCCCACGACCTTGTCGATCACGGTCTTACCGCCGAGGGCCACCCAGACGGCCAGGCAGACCGCGAAGTTCGCGAGGATCGCGAGCACGAAGGCCTGGTGCCAGTCGTAGCTGACCTTGCCGATGGAGACGTTCAGGACGATCTTGCCCCAGGCGGAGCCGTTGGTGGCGTGGGTGCCGCCGAGGAAGACCAGCACCGCCACGGCAACGGAGCCGATGAGGTTACCGACGATCGAGACCGCCCAGTGGGTGAGCATTTCGCCGACGGCGATGCGCTTGTTCAGGAAGGGGACGACGGTCATGGTCGTGCCGGTGAACAGGTCCGAGCCGGAGATCAGCACCAGGCCGAGGCCGACGGAGAAGGTGACGCCGCCGAGCACCTTGGCGGCGCCGGTGGGCCAGGCGCCAGCCATGCCCTGCTGGGTGGTGACCATGTAGATGAAGCCCAGGGCGATGAAGGCACCGCCGGTCAGGGACAGCAGGAACATCTTGGCCAGCGGCATGGTGGCCTTGGCGTACATCGCGTCATCGAGGGCCTTGGCCAGGCCGGCCGGGGCGGGAATCGCGGTGTTCGGGGCCGCGGGAGCGGCGGGGGCGGGAGCGCCCTGCGGTGAGGAGGTCATTCTTTTCCCTTCGAGTGGGCGGGCTCGGTGGGTGCACCCCGGGTTCTTTTGGCTGACGGGTCAGCCGCTGCCGGGTGGGGAGCCGAGCGAAACAGCGTGGCGCCTCACGCGGACACGGCGAATGTGTCACCGCTCACAGAAGGGGCGTGAGGACCTGGCAACTGTACGCCGCGCCGGGCGCCAATGGCGCGCAAGTAAGCCCGGGCGAAGGCATCGCAATCACTTCGTAACTGTGCTGTGACCTGAGGGAGAGGCGAGAAAAGCTCCACCTGCACGAAAACTGCGAAGCGGCAGGAGACATTGGAGTTTCCTTACCCGTCGGTATCTGAGGGTGCGGTGTCGCGGCCCACAGCCCCGTCGGCCCCCGCAGCCCCGTCGGCCCTCGAGGCTGCCGCAGCGCCCTCCCCGTCGACCACCGGAACCACCCCGACCCGCACATCCAGGGTGCCCGCCGAGCCGCGCGGCCCCACCACGATGCCCTTCAGCGGCGGCACATCGGAGTAGTCGCGGCCCCAGGCGGTGGTGACGAAACGTTGATCAACCACAGTGCGGTTCGTCGGATCAATATCCACCCAGCCTGTCCCCGGAACCAGCACCGACAACCAGGCATGAGAGGCCGCTGAGCCGATCAGCTCCCCGGTCGGGCGGGTCTCTAGGGCGCTCGCCTCCTCGGCCACCGGAGTGCTCGCCGTACGCAGATAGTCCGAGACGTACCGGGCCGCGAGCCCCAGGCTGCGCACCGCCGCCACCGCCGCATGCGCGAAGTCCTGGCACACCCCGCGGCGGGAGGTCAGCACCTCCTCCAGGGTGGAGGCGGCGGAACGTGAAGCGCGCCGCAGCCCGCTGGGCCCCAGGGCGCCGAGCTGGTCGACGAGGGTCGGCGGGAGTGGAGTGCTCACCGATTCATCGTAGGCCGGGCTCGGAAGCCCCGGGAAACTCTGCGCGCGTGGATCAGCCGACGCTGACGACCTGCGGACCCTCGGAGGGCTGCACGACAACGAAGCCCGGGCCGTGGAAGGCCAGCTGGAAGGACTCGCCCGAGCCGCGCCCGATCAGCGAGCCCATCTTGAAGTCGTTCTTGATCTGCGGCTGCAGATTGGCCGACCAGCACACCGCCGCCTGCGGGTCCACGTAGGTGGGCTGCTGGGAGCAGTCCAGGAGCATCGGCGGGCCGTCGGAGGTGACGGCAACCATGCCCATGCCCTGCAGGAAGAGGTTGAACAGACCGCCGGCCATGAAGCCCGCGCCGCCGAGGGAACGGATGTCCCACTCGATGGTGGAGTCGAAGGCCAGCATCGAGCTGGTGTTCAGGGTGAGGGCGTCACCTTCGAGCTGGATCAGGAAGATCTCACTGCTGTGGCGTGCGAAGAACACCTCGCCCTGGCCACGCACCCGCATCATGTTGCCGCCCTCGCCGGTGGCCATCTTCTTCAGGAGCTTCATGCCGCCGCCGGTGCCCTGGTAGGAGAAGTCCATCTGGCCCTGGTAGGCGACCATCGCGCCCTGGGCGGAGATGATCTCCGGGGCCTGCGGGTTCAGAGCACACCGCAGCATCTTCGAGGACTGCAGCGACCAGCGGTCGGTGGTCTGGCGCTCCTGGTTACGGGCATCAAACAGATTGCTGCGCATGTTTCCCTTTGGTGGTGTCATCGCCCGTCGTGGGGCAGTTATGGACGGGCGTGCATCGCACGTCCTGTGGCGATCGTCTCACATGCGCTGGGATGTTTCGCTCTCGAGGGCCATGCCGTCCGGTATGTCATGAAAGAACCCGCTGGGCGATGCCAGCGGGTTCCTCAGGGATGGGATGGCGCGGTGCTCATCACGGGCAGACGGGGCGCGCAGGTGGACTGCCGAGATAGCGGGCCCCGTCAGTGCGCGCAGTGGGTGCGCTCAGGCGGTCACGAGGGTGTAGTCCCCGGCTTCATCGACGGCTGCAGCGATGGCGGACTCCTCGAGGGGCTCCTCGGAGGTCACGGTCAGGGTGGAGGTGCCGCCGGTGACGAGCTCAACCGTCGCTTCGGTGACACCGTCGATGGCGCTCACTTCCTCAACCACCGCATTGACGCAGTGCCCGCAGGTCAGCCCGGTGAGGGAGTAGGTGGAGGTGGTCATGATTCTCCTCGGATCGACGGGGTGGATCGGGTCGGTCGGTCCCGGCTCACCCTCCCGAGGGTATACCCCCATGGGGTATGACAGGGAGGGTCTTTCGGCTGTCTATCGCCTCACCACGGCACTGCGGCGCCGCGTGCGCATAGCATGGCGAGCATGGCTCATGAGCACCTGCCCTCCCGCACCGCCCGCCGCGACCCGCGGCTCCTGGCGCTGTCCGAGGACTCCGGCTACGAGATCCACGAACGGATCGGGGCAGGTGGTATGGGCATCGTCTACCGCGGGCACGACGCCGACGGCACCGAAGTGGCGATCAAACTGCTGCGCCACGAAATCGCCGATGATCCCCGCGCCCGTCAACGCCTCGCCCGTGAAGTCGCCGCCCAGCGGAAAGTGCGCCACGACAGCATCGTGCGGATCCTCGATGCCGAACTCGACTCCGCCGATGCCTTCGTCGTGACCGAGTTCGTTCCCGGTCCCACCCTCGAAGACGCCGTCCGCGACTACGGCCCCCTGCACCCCGAATTGATCCGCGAAATCGCCGCGACCCTCGGGAACGCCCTGCAGGAGATTCACCGGGTCGGCGTGGTGCACCGCGACCTCAAACCCTCCAACATTCTGCTGCGCGATGCGGAACCGGAGGACTTCGAGGGCTATGACCCGCACGGCGCCCGCCTAGACCCCGTGATTATCGACTTCGGTATCGCTATTGCCGCCGAAGAATCGCGTCTGACCGCAACCGGTCTGATGATGGGAACCGCCGCCTACCTCGACCCCGAGGTGGTGCGCTCGAACCAGATTGGTGAAGCCGGCGACTGGTGGGCGCTCGCCGCCCTGCTCGCCTTCGCCGCCACCGGCAGGGAGCCTTACGGAACCGGCCGCGCGGACCTCGTCTTCCTACGGGCAGACCGGGGAGAAATCGACCTCGAAGGCCTACCCACCGATCTGTCGGAGTGGCTGCGCGAGGCGCTCCAGGCTGATCCGGCGCAGCGTCCGAGCCCCGAGTGCTGGCTCATGCGGATCCCGGACCTCGATCTGAAGACCTACCCCGATCCCGGTGCCACCGAGTTCATCACTCCCGCAGACGCGGCCCCATCGGAGCCGGCCACCGAGGTTCTGTCATCCACCCGCGCCGGCGCTGCCACGGGCGCAGGCCACGGTGGATACGCCGAGGCTCCGGGAGCGGATCGCACCGAGATGCTGAGCCCTGTCGGCCCCAGCACCCCGAGCGACCCCGTGCCCTATGACGCCCCCACCGAGCGCATCGAGGTGGTGCGCGACGCCACCCGCCCGCTGCCGGTGATTCAGGAGGACTACGCGCGCCCTGCCGACGATGCAGCGGGATGGGGCGGTGCGGCTCCAGTGCAGCAGACGGGATGGGGGCCGACGGGGGGAGCAACCCCGGCCCCACCCGTTCAGCGCAGCAACCAGATCCCCATGCACGCCCCCGTGCAGCAGACTCCGACACCTCCCGTCTCCTCGCCCTATGCGCGCCAGCCGATGGCGCTGACGGCCCAGCCCTCTGCGATGCCCCCGCAGGGAACGGAGCATCACGGGGGATACCCGCAGGCATTCCCACCCTCCGCTGCGGGGCCGATGATGCCGCACGGCTCCTGGCCCACCCCGATGCCGTCGCCCCCGCGTCGGCCCGCCCTGGTCTGGCTCGGGCATCTGCTCCTCATCGGAACGGCCGCCGTCGCCCCCTACGTCTCGCTGTTCCTTCTGCTGCTGCTCGGCGGTTTGGCGCGCGGATGGGAAGGCTCGCACCGCGCGATCACCGACAGCCGACTGCGCGGATCCGAGGGGAGCGGACCCCTGTGGGCTGCCGGCATCGCCTGGCCCTTCCGCTTCCTGCTCGGCGTGATCGTGACGGTCCTGCAGGCAATCTTCCCGCTCGCCCTGGGGCTCGTGATCGCGCTGGCGATCGACGCCGGATGGCGCCTCATGAACGGAACGGTCCTGCCCGACGGGCTCCTCTTCGGGATCGCCATGGCGGTGACCGTGCTCATCACCTGGGTAGGGTTCGGGGCGCGAACCACACGCCTCGGAGCGCACCGGATGGTTGATGCCGCCGCCCCCGACCTGCTGTGGACCTCCGTGGTGGTGCTCCTGCTGCTTCTGCTCATTGCCGCTGTGACCATGACGATCATTGCCCGCGACGGCATGGTGGACTACTTCCCTTTCCTGACCTGGCCGCGTCTGGACGATCTGGCGATGTGGAGAAACTGATGGCATCCAGGTGAGCCCCACTACACTGCCACCGTTCCCCCCGACCGCAGTCGTACCGCCCCAGCCGATGGGGCTCGAGGAGGCACCATGGCCCCGCACGGGTCCTCGAACACGCCGAAGAAGGGTGATGCCCCGCAGGGCAGCGCCGCCCAGCGCCGTGAAGAGCAGCGCGCCCGTCTGCGCAAACAGCGTGAAGCGGAGATGCGCCGCCAGCGCACCGTGCGCACCATCGTGATCGCCGCGATCACCGTGGTGGCCCTCGCCGCGGTGGCAGCCATCGGTTACGGCATCTACGCCTCCACTCGGCCCAAGCAGGCAGCACCCGTGGTGGCACCGCCCGGGATCAGCAAGGACACCCCCTACCTGACCTTCGGCGCACCCGCCGACTCCGGCAAGCCGGTGGTGGAGATCCACCTCGACTTCATCTGCCCCTTCTGCGGGGAGTTCGAAAAGGCCGCCGGTGCGGACATCGCCGAGATGGCCAAGAACCAGGAAGCCCAGGTGCATATGGTTCCGCGCAACTTCCTGGACACCTTTTCGACCACCGGCGACTTCTCCAGCCGTGCTGCGAACACGTTCGTGTGCGCCTACGCGGAAGACCCGAACCTGGCGCTGGATGTGCAGAAGGTGCTGTTCGAGAACCAGCCCGCGGAAAACTCGGCTGGCCTCACCGATGAGCAGCTCAAGGATTTTGCGAAGCAGGCCGGTGCGGGTGCGAAGACGCTCTCCTGCATCGACGAGCAGACCTACGTTCCGTGGGTGGACCAGGTGGCTGACCCCCACGGTCAAAAACTGAAGAAGGGCACCCCGTACGTCGCCATCAACGGCAAGCAGATGGAGAAGGGCTACACGAAGCCCGGAGCCCTGCGTCAGGCCGTGCAGGCGGCTGGCGGTGGCGCCTCCGATGCCGGTGGTGCGTCCGATGCGGGCGGCAGCTGAGTCGTTTCCCTCATGAGCGTGCCTGCGGGAGTCAGCCCCGACTGACTCTCCGGTATGCTCAGCGGGTCGGGTCGTGCGCCCGGCCCCTCGCTGGAGTGGCGCAACGGTAGCGCACCTGTCTTGTAAACAGGTGGTTGCGGGTTCGAATCCCGTCTCCAGCTCGCTTCATCTGACGCCGCGGCACTGGTTTTCACCGGTGCTGCGGCGTCAGTTTTTCCATCGATGCGAGCGTCGCGCCACCCATCCCTTCCCCGGACTTGCGCGCTGCGCCCTCTGCGGTACTCTCCGCCTCATGCCTGTCCACTCACGTACGATGCCCGCCCCCATCGGGGAAGGGGCCGCGTGATTGCACCCCACCCGATCTCAGACAGCCGCATGATCCGGGAGATCTGGCCGCTTCTGTTGGCTGCAGCCCTCGGACTCGTGCCCTTCACCATCTTCAGCACCTTCCTGGTGGGAATCGGCGCTGCCGCTGACCGCCTGCCCGAAGAGGTGGGTGCTCTGCGCGGTCTCGGCGGCATCGCCGCGCTGATCGTCGGCATTGCCGTCGCGCCCCTGCTCGACCGCATCTCCCGGCGCCACCTGGCGGGGCTCTCCATGCTCGCCCTCGCTGCCGCCTGCCTGATCGGAACAATCGGCCCGATGTGGACGTGGGTGGTGTTCTGCCTTGTTGTGGGGGCGGCAACGGCCACGCTGAACCCGGCCATCTCCGCCATGGCGGCAGATTCCTTTGCCGATGAGGCCGCCTCGGGGCGCGCCGCGACCATGGTCTCGGCCACCACCACCCTGGCCGCCATGCTTGCCGCACCGCTGCTTGCCGGCCCCGCCCTCATCTGGGGGTGGAGGGGCGACCTCGTGGCCACCGCCGTGCTCTGCCTGCTGGTCGCCGCTGCTCAGCTCCTGCCGCGGCGCGGGGCGGATCGGGCCGTGAACAGCGGCGCGCAGATCGGCTACCTGGACCGTTTCCGCATCGCCGCACGGGTCCCCGGCGCCCTTCCCCTGCTCGGAATCTCCACCCTGCGCACTGCCGCCTTCATGGGGCAGCTCGCGTATATCGCCGTCTACTACGACCGTTTCTTCGGTCTTGGTCCCGGGCCGTTCTCCCTGATCTGGACCCTCTCGGGTTTCTCCTTCTTCCTTGGCAACTGGTGTGCGGGTAAAGCACTGCGCGCCTTTCCCACCGACCGTCTCGCGGTGGTAGTGATGCTGGTGGCCACCCTGGTGGGCACCGCCTCGATCCTCGGCTTGTTTACGGCTCCGGCTCTCTGGGTGGCAGCGGCCATGACCTCCGTGACCGCCATCTGCCATGCGGTGATCGCCGCCTGCGTGACCACCCTGCTGGTGCGCCGTGCGGCCGGGTCCCGGGGTGCTGTGCTCGCCCTCAACGGGGCGGGGCAGAGCCTCGGCGTCTTCGCCGGGGCGGCCCTGGCCGCGGCGGGTCTTGCCCTACACGGCTGGCTCGGGATGGGCGGGGCGCTCGCCGTGGTCACGGCGGCTGCGGTGCTGCTGGCGCTTCCGCTGCTGCGTCGGACCCCCGTCGAAACCCCCGTCGAAACCCCCGTCTGAACCCCCGTCGGCACCTACCGAGCGCCGATACCAAGCGCCGACACACAGCGTGACGCCCCGGCAGCCTCATGGCCGCCGGGGCGTCACCTGTTGTCGCCGCGTCAGTGCACGACGCGCTCCTTACTCCTTGGCGAGCAGTTCAGCGAGCTTTTCCCCGCCGGTCACCGAGAGCGGCGAGGGCGGATCTACGTACGGGTAGGGCAGGGAGAAGACCTTCCCCGCCTTGGCCGCCTTCATGTCCTTGGTGCCGCGGATCTGATCAAAGGTGCTGCGCACCTCCTCGGGGGTGCCGGCAGTGTGCAGCAGAACCACGATGTCGGGATCCTTTTCGAGCACGTCCTCAATCGACACATCGGTCACGCGCTTGTCATTGCTCTCGTAGACGTTCTTCACGCCCAGGGAATCCAGCTGCGCCTGCATCATCGAGTTCTTGCCGTACACCGAGATCGTGGAGGTGTCACCCGGGGTGATGAACAAAACGGCAGCGGTCTTGCCTCGTGCGGGAGAGTTCTTCCCGGCCTCCTGCAGCGCGGTGATGCGCTTTTCCAGGTTTGCGTTCAGCTCCTTGGCCTGCTCGGAGACGGCAAAGAGCTTGCCGAAACGGTCGACTTCCGTGGTCACCTTGGCGAAGTCACCGGGGGTTTCGGTGGCATCGGGGCAGTAGGACTCCGGGAAGTACACGGGAACCCCTGAGGCTTCCAGCTTGTCGCGGTCCAGACCGGAGTTGTAGCCCACGACCAGGTCCGGCTTGTACTCCAGGATCGACTCGGTGGCGATCTTGGTGTGACCGTGCCCGGTGGAGGCGCCCTCCATCACGGGAATCTTCGAGAACTTCTCCTGCTGCTCGGGGGTGTACAGCGACACGTCGAACTCCCCGGAACGTGCCACCACCTTGTCCAGCAGGTTCAGCTCCGCCAGGTGCGAGGCCCCCACGGCGTTCTGGAAGATGATTCGCTCGGGTGCTTTCTCCAGGCGGATGGTGCGCCCGCAGTTCTCAATCTCGATCGGCCCGGATCCGGTGGCGGTCTGTTCCGCGGCGGGCTTGTCGGTTTTCTTGGCGCTTTCGGCGCCGGTGCCGGAGCAGCCCGACAGCAAGATCGCCAGCGCCGAGGCAGCCGCGATCGCGCCAACTGTCAGGCGCCGGCTGCGGGCAGGCAGGGTCGTGGTCGTCATGAATGTGTCCTTTCGGGATCTGCAGGGTGGTGGGGCGACGGGTCTGTGGGGTCCGACGGGGCCGCATCGGACGGGACTGGGTCCGACGGGGTTGTGGGGTCCGACGGAGCAGGGCGCACCATCGACGGCGCGGATTCATACACGAGATGCCGTCTGCCCTTGGACTCGATCACGTCGGCACTAATGCGGTAGACGCGAGAGACCCGCTCCGGGGTGAGCACCTCGAAGGGTTCCCCGGCGGCCACGACGCGACCGTTTTCCAGCAGCACGAGCTCATCGCAGAACTGGGCGGCGAGGTTCAGATCGTGCAGCACGATCACCGTGGTGGCAGGGATTGTCCGCACCATCTCGAGGATCAGGTACTGGTGGTGAATATCGAGGTGGTTGGTGGGTTCATCCAGCAGCAGATGGCTGGCGCGCTGCGCGATCGCGCGGGCGATGAGAACACGCTGCAGTTCCCCGCCGGAAAGCTGATCGGTCAGACGCTCCGCGAAACCCGTCAGTCCCACCTGGGCGAGGGCTTCATCAACGATCTGGGCATCATCCCCGGTGCCGTAGTCGAAGGCATGACGGCGGGCCAGACGCCCCAGCGCCACACTGTCGCGCACGGGAAGAGGCAGGGTTGCTTCGGTTTGCTGGGCGACCACGGAGATGCGCTGGGCGATCGCCCGCCGGGACAGGTGGGAGACATCCTCACCATCCACGGTGACGTGCCCAGACTCGGGAACCAGCGCCTTGTACAGGGTGCGCAGCAGGGTGGATTTGCCGGCGCCGTTGGGGCCGACAAGCCCGAGCACTCGGCCCTGTTCAGTGCGCAGGGAGACGCTGTGCAGGATCTGGCGGCCGGTGCGGCTGAGGGACAGGTCGTGAACGTCAAGCATCGTCGGCCTCCTCAGACCATGCGGCGGGTCAGGATGATCAGCAGAGGCGCCCCGAGCAGCGCGGTGATGATCCCAATCGGGATTTCCACCGGTGCCAGCACCGTGCGGGCCACCGTGTCGGTGGCCAGCAGGAACAGGGCAGAGGCGAGGGCGGTTCCGGCGATCAGCCAGCGATGCGAGTAGCCGATGATCGGGCGCATCAGATGCGGCACCACCAGGCCAATGAAGCCGATACCACCGGTGTTAGCCACGGCCAGAGCCACCCCGGCGGAGACGGGGATCAGGATCAGGGCGCGCAGCAGCGAGGGATTCAGCCCGATAGCGATGCAGGTTTCATCCCCGGAGGCGAGGGCATCGAGGTAAGGGCCGGCGAGCCACAGGCCTACCGTGAGGATCGCGGCTGTCGCGAGGAGAACGAGAGCCTGCGCGATGGAGGGGCGGGTGAGTGAACCGAGCCCCCAGAAGACCACCGACTGCGCGGTTTCGGCGTCATTGGCGCTAATGACGATGAGGTTGGTGGCGGATTGAAAGACGAAGCCAATGGCCACACCCGCCAGCACCAGGCGGAGAGTGGAGCCGCCGCGGCCCGAACCGAACCAGAGCACAAGCATGGTGGCGAGCGCGGCCCCGAGGAAGGCGATGCCGCCGATGGCGACGGCGCTGGAGGCCCCCAGGACGATGATCGCGGCGGCGGCACCGGAGGAGGCGCCCGAGCTGATGCCCAGCACATACGGTTCCGCGAGCGGGTTACGGATGACGGCCTGCATGGCCACGCCGCTCATCCCGAGGATGGAGCCGACGGCGACCGCAGCGAGGATGCGCGGCACGCGGTTTAACCAGATGATGGCGACGATATTGCTGTCGTAGGCGGAGAGATCGCCGATGCCGAGCAGCTTGCCGGCGAGGATTTCAAAGGCCTCGGAGAAAGGGATGGCGGCGGAGCCGAAGCCGAGGCTTGCCGCCGGGGCAAGAAGCAGGCAGACCGCCAGGGCGATCAACCCGATCAGGGATTTCAGGCGTCGTCGCCGTGAGGCGGGGATCTCGGCGGGCGCGGGGGAGTGGGGCATGGCGTGCGCAGACGTCATGGTCCGCCTTTCGGACAGGTGCGGTGAACTTCGTCAGGCGGGGCGTGGGGACGATCATGGCAGCCGCCCGAGGAAAGGCCAAGTGCAGTGCCGCTTCTGTGGCGCGTCGGCCCCACCGTTCGGGACCCACCCACCCCGTCGGACCCGTCATTCCGCGCCCTCTCACCCCGCCGTACCCTGGGCGTATGAGCGAAGACGCCCTGGAGTGCATCGTCTACACCACTGAGCCGCAGCTCACACGCGCGCTCGCCGCGGAAATGCGCCACAACCCCGCTGCCGCCCGTGCTCTCATCCGCTCGACCCTCGGCGAGGACCCCGGGCAGCTTCTGTAGGTGCGCACCGAAGGCGCCAAGGATGTTGATGCCGATATCCTCCTGACCTTCACCGACCTCACCGTCGTCTGCGAGGCCCGGGTCGATCACCTCATCACCCCGCGGCAGCGCGAACTGCGTGACCAGGGTGCTGCCCGGCATGTGCGGCTCCTCGTCGATGTCGCCGATGCGCAGGGCGCGCAGGCCGTGAGCGATGCGCTGCTGCTGTGGCGCGATGCGATCACTTTCTTCCCCGGCTCGCGCATGACCATCGCGGATGTGGAGGGGATGGATGCCGATAAACGCACGGCACGGAAGATCCTGGATCTGGATCGCCTGGATGCGCTACTTCCCGCGCACTGGGAGTGCGGGGTGCGCCAACCTCCCGGGCGCAGCTGGCCGCAATGGTCGGCCTGGGTTCCCTGCGCGGGCCGCGCGGTGGGGTTACGTATCGAAACCGACCGACGAAGCGGCCGTTTCGATGTGGTGGTCGGGGTGGAAACCTCGGCGCGGGAACTTGTGACCGACGACGACGGGGAAGCACCCCGCTGGCTCACGCTCACCCGTGACCTCTGCGAACGCCTCGAACCAGCCCTGCACGCCCAGGGCCTGCTCATCGTGCAGGCACCCGGTGGGGGACGCTCCCCGGCGGCACGCGCGAAGATTCGCGCCGCCGACCGGTGGGGGCTTCCCCTGCGCCACGCAGCCGGTCGCCCCGACACCTGCATCGGCCTGGCCCTAGCCCCGCTCGAGGGAGCGGAGGTGGTGTCGGCCCTTCAGATCCTGATTGAGCAGACCGAGTAGGTGGTGCGGAAGATCGACGGGGCTGCTGCTCAGTCCTGAGTGATCACCGGCAGGGCCGTGGTGGTGGTCGTCGGCTCACCATCGGCGGTGAGCGGACGCACCTTGAGCCAGTAGTAGCCGTGCCCGGCGAGGGTGAGGCTCATACGCCCGTCCTCGTCGATGGCCGGGAACTCATGCCCGCCGAAGAGGTCATGCACCGTGCGCCGCGCGAGACCACCCAGGTCCAGGGTCGCTGTGACCGGCCGGGGCGAGAGGTTAAAGACGCACAGCAGCGTTTCGGCATGCGCTTCGGCGTCCTCCCCGTGCTCGGAGCCGTCATAGGTGCGGGTGAAGGCCAGCACACGATCAGAATCGGCCGGGATATTGCGGTAGGCACCCATGCCGAAGGCCTCGTGCTCGCGGCGCACCGCCAGCAGCCAGCGCACGAAGTGCAGAAGCGAGCCCGAATGCGCCATATGCGCTTCCACATTGGTGGTCGAGTAGTGGTAGACGAGCGACTGGATCACCGGCAGGTAGAGCTTGCCCGGATCGGTGATTTCACTGAAACCGGCGTTACGGTCCGGGGTCCACTGCATCGGGGTGCGCACAGCATCACGGTCATCCAACCAAATGTTGTCGCCCATACCGATTTCATCCCCGTAATACAGGAACGGCGAGCCGGGCAGGGAAAGCAGCAGCGCATGGATCAGCTCCAGCTCGGAGCGGGAGTTATCCAGCAGCGGCGCGAGGCGGCGACGGATACCGATATTGGCGCGCATCCGTGAATCCGGGGCATACCAGCCGAGCATCGCGGAACGATCCTCGGGCGTGACCATCTCCAGGGTGAGTTCATCGTGATTACGCAGGAAGGTTCCCCACTGTGCTCCACGCGGAATCTCCGGGGTGTCCTCGAGAATGTCGATGATCTGGTGGGCGCTGCCCTCACGCAGTGCATAGAAGATTCGCGGCATCACCGGGAAGTGGAAGCACATATGGCATTCGGGTTCCTCTTCGGAACCGAAATACTCCACCACATCGCGCGGCCACTGATTGGCTTCCGCGATGATCACGCGGCCCGGCCAGTTCTCGTCGACGTAACGGCGAAGCTCCACCAGGAAAGCGTGCGTGGCCGGCAGGTTCTCCCCATCGGTGCCGTCCTCCTCGTAGAGGTACGGGATGGCGTCGGCACGGAACCCGTCGATCCCCTTATCGAGCCAAAACTTGACCACATCGAACATGGCCTGCCGCACGGCAGGGTTCTCGAAGTTGAGGTCCGGCTGATGGGAGAAGAAACGGTGCCAGAAGAACTGGCGGCGCACCGGATCGAAGGTCCAGTTCGACTCCTCGGTATCCACGAAGATGATGCGCGCATCGGCGTATTTCTCATCCGTATCCGACCAGACGTAGAAATCGCCGTAGGGACCCTCCGGATCGGAACGGGACTCCAGGAACCATGGGTGCTTATCGGAGGTGTGGTTCATCGGCAGGTCGATAATCACGCGGATGCCGCGACGGTGCGCCTCCGAGACCAGCCGCTCAAAATCAGTGATCGAGCCAAACTCAGGGAGCACCGACTCGTAATCGGAAATGTCGTAGCCGCCATCGCGCAGCGGGGATGCCATAAACGGCGGCAGCCACAGGCAGTCAATGCCGAGCCACTGCAGATAGTCCAGGCGGTCAATCAGCCCGGTGAAGTCGCCGGTGCCATCCCCGTTGCCATCGGCGAAGGCCCTCACCAGCACTTCATAAAACACCGCGCGGCGATACCAGTGCGGGTCATAGTCCACGCCGGGGCCGTGCATCGAGAACTGGGCATTGTTCAGGGGCATGAGGGCTCCTCGTCTCGCCGTCTGTCGCGCTCTCACGGTAGTGCAGGTGCCTGGCAGCGCACATGGGCGCCCGCGCTGCGGGCGGATCGGTGGGGCCGACGACGGGCCACGGCGATATGATCCCGGCCGTGAGTGCACCCCGCTCGCGACCGGGTTCTATGTCGCCCGCCCGGGTCGTGGCTCTTGTGGCGGCCACCGTGCTGGCGGTCGGCACCGCCGCCCTGATGCTGCCCATCTCCTCCCGCAGCGGCAGCACCCACTTCGTGGACGCCCTGTTTACCGCCGTTTCCGCGCTATGCGTCACGGGCCTCACGGTTCTCGACACCCAAAGCCACTGGAGCCTCACCGGGGTGGTTGTGATCGCGGTGCTGATCCAGATCGGCGGCCTCGGCGTGATGACCCTGGCAACCATGCTCGGCATGGTCGCTGCGCGCCGCCTCGGCCTGCGCAGCCGCGTCGTCTCCAGCGTGGAAAACCGCGGGCAGATCGCTGAAGTGGGCATGGTGATGCGCAACATTTTGCTCACCTCGCTCGCGGTGGAAAGCGTGGTGGCTGCCATGCTCTTCCTGCGCTTTTGGCTCGGGCACGAGATGGACTGGGCCGCTGCCCTCGGGCATGCCGTCTTCCATGCCGTCTCCGCCTTCAATAACGCCGGCTTCGCCCTCTTCGAAGGCAATATGACGCCCTACGCCGAGGACGCCCTGATCCTGCTGCCCCTCACTCTCGCCGTGATCCTCGGCGGCCTCGGGTTCCCCGTCATCACCGAGCTGCTGCGCCGCGTGCACCTGCCCCGCAAACTCTCCCTGACCGCGAAGATCGTGCTGATCGTGACGCCAATCCTGCTGATCGCTGGCACCGCCGCCACCCTCCTGCTCGAGCACGACAACCCCGGCACCCTCGGCCCCATGGGCTGGGGCGGCAAAATCCTCAACGCTTTCTTCCACTCCACCGTCTCGCGCACCGCCGGTTTCAATGCCGTGGATACCGGCGCCATGCAGCCGCAAACCTGGCTCATCACCGATCTGCTCATGCTCGTTGGCGGCGGTTCGGCAGGTACGGCCGGGGGTCTCAAGATCACCACCGTCGTGGTTCTTCTCGCCATCGTGCGCAGCGAACTGCGCGGTGACCCCTACGTGCTCGTGCTCGGCAAGCGCCTCTCGCGCGCCCAGCACCGCGAAGTCATCACCATCGTGGTCCTGATGGTCGGGGCGATTATGGCGGCAACCGTGACGCTCATGATGCTGGGGGAAGGCACCCTCGACTCCTGTCTTTTCGAGGCCGTGTCGGCAGCCACCACCACGGGGCTCTCCACCGGCATCACCGGGGGCCTCAGCGACATCTCCAAAGTGGTGCTCAGCATGCTGATGTTTGCGGGCCGGGTGGGGCCCACCACTCTCGGGGCGGCTTTGGCTTTGCGCCGACGCCCCCTGCTCTATGAACCGGCGAAGGAAAGGCTGCTCATTGGCTGAGGACACAACAGGGCGCGGCCGCTGGCTGCGTCGGGCACACGCCACCCGCGGTGAAGGACGAGTGCGCGGCGCCGCCGTGCTGGGCCTGGGACGCTTCGGCTCCGCACTCGCGGTGGAACTGGAAAGCCTGGGCGTGGAAGTGCTCGGGATCGACGCGAGTGAAGAACGGGTACAAGACCATGACCCGCTGCTGACCGCTGCGGTGCGGGCCGACATTTCCCGCGCCGAGGTGCTGGAACAGTTGGGTGTTGCGCAGGCCGACCGGGTAGTGGTGGCCGTGGGTGGCCGCCTGGAAACCTCGGTGCTGGCCTGCTCGCATCTGCTGCGCGCCGGAGTGGAAGGCCTCTGGGCGAAAGCCGAATCGGCCGATCATGCACAGATCCTGGAGCAGCTCGGGGTGCCGCACGTGATCATGACGCAGCGCGCCATGGGGCAGCGGATCGCCCACCGGCTCGTGGATCGGGCCGAGGACTGGGTGGATTACGGGCACGGGATGCAGATGGGGCGCTTCGCGGTGCCCGAGGAGATGATGCACCGCACCATCGCGGCCTCCCGAGTGAGCGAAAAGTGGGCGATCCGAGTGGTGGCCCGACGCGATCAGAACGGCCCCTGGGAGTACGTAAACCCGCAGACGGTGCTGCATCCGGGGGATGAACTCATCGTGGCCGGCCCCGCCGAGGACCTCGCAGCCTTCGGCACGCTACCTTCCTGAGCTGTCTTCGGCAGCCTGCCTTCGTGAGCCGCCTTCTGAGCGCTGCCGCCTAGCGCTCCACGCGCCAATCCACCGGGGCCGCGCCCTGCTCTTCGAGCAGAGCGTTAACCCGGCTGAAGGGGCGCGATCCGAAGAAACCCCGGGACGCAGAGAGCGGGCTCGGATGCGGGCTCGTCACCGTCGGAACTGTCCCCAGGAGCGGGCTGAGCGCCTGTGCGTCCCGACCCCAGAGGATCGCCACGAGCGGCCCGCCACGCTCGGCAAGGGCACGCACCGCACAGTCGGTCACCTCTTCCCAACCGCGGCGTCGATGCGAACCCGGGGTGCCCGGCTGCACGCTGAGCACCCTGTTCAGCAGCATGACGCCCTGGTCCTGCCAGGCACTGAGGTCACCGTGCGGGGCGGGAGGGATCCCCAGATCAGCGTCCAGCTCGGTGTAGATATTCGCGAGGGAGCGCGGCAGGGGGCGTACGTTGTGATCGACGGCGAAGCTTAGGCCGATCGGGTGCCCCGGGGTGGGGTAGGGGTCCTGTCCGACGATGAGCACCCGTACCTGGCTCATGGGGGTGGCAAAAGCACGCAGAACATGCGCGCCGGCGGGGAGATAACCGCGCCCGGAACGGGCCTCCTCGCGTAGGAACTGCCCGAGTTCGTGGATGCGGGACTCGACGGGGGCGAGGGCCGCGGCCCAGTCGGGCGCAATGATCTCGGCAAGGGGTGCGGGCATGCGGGCAGTCTGCCATGAGCAGAGACGGTCGGGCGCACTGCTCTGGCCCGGCGTCGGATCTTCAGCCGAGTGTTCTGCGCCGAACCTTCTGCGTCGAACCCTCTGCGTCGGAGCCTCTGCGTCGGACCCTCAGGCTGGACACTGAGCGTCGCAGCCTCCCCGTCGGCCCTATCCTGGAGGCATGCCCGAGACCCCCGCGCCCCACCCCCTGCTCAGCGAGCAGGACCGACGGGTGCTCGCCATGGAGGACCGCACCTTCCGGCGCCTGGGCACCAAGGAACGCGCGATCCGCGAGGAACTCGGGATGAGCCCGACGGCCTACTACGTGCGTATCAACCGACTGCTCGACGATCCCGCGGCGCTCCAGGCGGCCCCAGCCCTGGTGCACCGGCTGCGGGCCCGACGCACCTCCGCCGAGCGCATGGGAACCCTCCGCCCCAGCCGCTGAGGAATGCGCAGCCTCGATGCCGCTGCGCGCCGTATGCAGCGCTCGCCCGCCACACGAGACCGTTCAGACCGTGGTTCCGGCCACCCTGCCGCCCCCTCCTGGGCGTGTGTGCGTGGCTTGCAGCGTCCCCACCTTGTTTAATGGGGACGTGGCTGATTCCTCGTACCCCTTCCCGCCGGACCGCTTCGACGAGGAGGCAGATACTGTCTCCTTCCACGGCGCGCACCGCGCCGAGGAGCCCTTCTGGCGACAGAACCTGGTCTACATCGTCATCATCGCCGTCGCGCTGCTGACGCTGATCGTGCTGCTCTTCCTGATTGGCGGCATGGGTGGAAACAAGGACAGCCGCACCCCCGCACCGACCACCACCACGAGTGAGGCTCCCGCGAAGCCGTCCGAAAAGCCTGAGAAGGAGAAGGCGCCCGAAGCGGATAAGTCCACGCCCGTCCTGGTGGTGAATGCTGGCGGGATCAAGGGGCTTGCCGGTTCCTGGAAGGGAACGCTTGAGGGCGACGGCTGGCAGAAGGTCGATGTCGAGACCGCCAAGGAAAAGCGCGAAGAAGCCGTGGTCTACTACCGCGATGAGGCCGATAAGGTCACCGCGGAAGCGCTGGCGAAGACGGTCGGCGCCAAGGCTGAACGCAGCGACGAACACGAGGCCCGGATCACCTTCTTTGCGGTGACCGAGCCCGGTGGCGGCGAAGGCAATGGCGATAACGGCGATGACAACGGCGGGGAGTGACCCCTCCGTGTGATGGCGAGGGGACGTGCAGACGCCCTACGCTGTGCTGTTCGATCTGCGATGCCTGTTCTGTGATGTGTGTTCGGCGCTGTTCGCCACCGGCGTGACATCTGATCGCGTATTCCGCTCCCGAGCGTTAGCACTCGGCACCTCTGAGTGCTTATGATGACTTGGCACTCGGACCCCGAGAGTGACAGCCAGCAGCAGCCGGTTGTTACCCCTCCCGGTCCGACCGCAGACATTCCGGCCCCGTGAGGGATCGGGCGTCGTGTGACGTGAACACGGCCCCCGGCCCCATCCGTCGCGGGCACAGGGTCGGGTGGACACCACACCACACGGGAGAGATTCCACATGGCCAAGCTCATCTCTTACGACGAGGAGGCCCGTCGCGGTCTCGAGCGCGGTATGAACCAGCTCGCCGACGCCGTGAAGGTCACCCTCGGCCCCAAGGGCCGTAACGTCGTCCTGGAGAAGTCCTGGGGCGCCCCGACCATCACCAACGATGGCGTCTCCATCGCCAAGGAGATTGAACTCGACGATCCGTACGAGAAGATCGGTGCGGAGCTCGTCAAGGAGGTCGCCAAGAAGACCGACGACATCGCGGGCGACGGCACCACCACCGCCACCGTCCTGGCCCAGGCCCTGGTCAAGGAGGGCCTGCGCAACGTCGCCGCTGGCGCCAACCCCATCGCTCTGAAGCGCGGCATTGATAAGGCCGTCGCTGCCGTCTCCGAGACCCTGCTCGCGCAGGCCAAGGAGATCGAGACCAAGGAGCAGATCGCTAACACCGCTGCCA
This sequence comes from Actinomycetes bacterium, assembly GCA_023389045.1. GTDB lineage: Bacteria > Actinomycetota > Actinomycetes > Actinomycetales > Dermabacteraceae > Brachybacterium. Next base: position 3,978 of record JAEWEZ010000043.1, on the reverse strand, counting down.
TCTCCGCAGCTGACCCGGCCATCGGCGAGCTCATCGCCGAAGCCCTCGACAAGGTCGGCAAGGAAGGCGTGATCACCGTCGAGGAATCCAACACCATGGGCCTCGAACTGGAGCTCACCGAGGGCATGCGTTTCGACAAGGGCTTCATCTCGCCCTACTTCGTCACCGACGCGGAGCGCCAGGAGACCGTCCTGGAGGACCCCTACGTCCTGCTGATGAACTCCAAGATCTCCTCGGTCAAGGACCTCCTGCCGCTGCTGGAGAAGGTCATCCAGGCCGGCAAGCCACTCGCGATCATCGCCGAGGACGTGGAGGGTGAAGCCCTCGCCGTTCTCGTGGTGAACAAGCTGCGCGGCTCCTTCAAGTCCGTGGCCGTCAAGGCCCCCGGCTTCGGCGACCGCCGCAAGGCGATGCTCGAAGACATGGCCATCCTCACCGGCGGCCAGGTCATCGCTGAAGAGGTCGGCCTGAAGCTCGAGACCGCCGGTCTCGAACTGCTCGGCCAGGCCCGCAAGGTCGTTGTCACCAAGGACGAGACCACCATCGTCGAGGGCGCAGGCGACGCCGAGCGCATCGCCGGCCGCGTGAAGCAGATCCGCACCGAGATCGAGAACTCCGACTCGGATTACGACCGCGAGAAGCTGCAGGAGCGCCTGGCGAAGCTGGCCGGCGGCGTGGCCGTCATCAAGGCCGGCGCCGCCACCGAGGTGGAGCTGAAGGAGCGCAAGCACCGCATCGAAGATGCCGTGCGTAACGCGAAGGCCGCCGTGGAGGAGGGCATCGTCGCCGGTGGTGGCGTGGCTCTGCTGCAGGCCGGCAAGGACACCTTCGGCACCCTCGAGCTCGAGGGTGACGAAGCCACCGGTGCGAACATCGTCAAGGTTGCCATCGAGGCTCCGCTCAAGCAGATCGCTGTGAACGCGGGCCTGGAGGGCGGCGTCATCGCCGAAAAGGTGAAGAGCCTCGAGGTCGGCTACGGCCTCAACGCTGCCACCGGCGAATACGAGGACCTGCTCGCCGCCGGCATCATCGACCCGGTGAAGGTGACCCGTTCCGCGCTGCAGAACGCTGCCTCCATCGCTGGCCTGTTCCTGACCACCGAGGCCGTGGTGGCCGATAAGCCGGAGCCGAAGGCCCCGGCCGCCGGTGGCGACATGGACGGCATGGGAGGCATGAGCGGCATGATGTGATCTGCCCTCCGGGCTGATCACCTCGCCTCTCGCGATCAACCACAGTGCCCCGTCCCGGTTCTTTCCGGGGCGGGGCACTGCACGTCTGTAGCGACGGGCGATAGGCGCTATCGCCGTGGTTCCGTCGGGCGGCCCTCGCCGGCATCTGAGCGAGCGCACGGACGGAGCGCAGGAGCGTCACGGTAGGGCAGCGGCACGTTGCCCGTGCAGCGGTATCTCCCGTGCAGCGGTATCTGGGATCGCTTAGCCGATAAAGGGATTCCAGAACCGCCCGCCGTTGATCCAGACCAAGGCCGCTGCCGCCGCCACGATCAGGACGCTCAGGGCGATTACGAGCCAGTCACGTGCCCGCAGCGGCGTGCTCACCGCCCAGGTGCGGCGCTTCCCACGACCGAAACCACGCAGTTCCATCGCAGTGGAAACCTGCTCGATACGGTCGAAGGTGCCGAGCAAAAGCGGCATCAGCACCGCGAGGGTATTGCGCAGCCGCGTACCGATCCCCACCTTGCGGGAGGTATCCAATCCCCTCGCCTGCTGCGCCTTGGAGATGGTGCGAAACTCCCGCTGCACATCCGGGATATAGCGAAGCGCAAGCGAGACCGCATAGGCGATCCGATACGGCACCCCGATCCGGTTCAGACTGGAAGCGAACTCGGGTGGCCTGGTGGTGGCGATAAACAGCAGCACCGCCGGAAGCATGGCGAAGTACTTGGCCGTGACATTGGCCTGGTAGAAGAGCTGCTGCGCGGTCAGATCCCAGTGCCAGGGACCGTCGAGCAGAAGGGTGCGGCTGCTATATAGCTCGGCGCCGTAGCCGGGCGCGAAGACGAAAATCAGCAGGTTGTTCAGCACCATGAAGACGGCGATGACGATCAGCACGAGCGCAAGATCGCGAAGCCGCACCCGGGAGAGCCACCACAGCACCAGCGAGAACACACTGAGCGCGAGCAGATAGCGCAGATCGAAACCGATCATGGCACCGATGACCATGCCGCAGGCGAGGATCAGCTTGGAGACGCCACTGAGAGAGTGCAGCGGGCCGCTGCGTTCCACGAAGCCGAGGATCGGAGTGCTCACTGCTCACCTCGCGATGCCCCGTCGGCCCCACCGCCTGCACGCGCGGCACGATCCACCTGCACGAACCGTCGAACCAGGGCGTGCGGATCCGCCACCCCGCAGCGCTGCGCGAGGGTGTACAGCCCCGTCGTCACCAAATCCGCCTGCCGGCAGATCTCAGCGGAGGTGAGCACACGGGCCGGATCATCATCGGCCACCAGCTTCCCCTCCGACATGACGAGCACCCGGTCGGTGTATTCCAGGGCCAGGTGCATATCGTGCGTGATCAGCACAACCGTGGTTCCCTCCCGGTTGATCTGTGCCAGGAAATCCATGAACTCGGTGTAGTGCGCGAAGTCCTGACCCGCGGTGGGCTCATCCAGGATCAGCACCTCGGGGCGTAGCGCGAGCACGCAGGCGATGGTGACGCGTTTCTTCTGCCCGTGGCTGAGCGCCGAAATCGGCCAGGATCGGAAGGGCCGCAGCCCGCAGATCTCCAGCACCTCGGCGGTGCGCTCGGCGATCTCCTGCTCATCCCAGCCGCGTGCCTGCATCCCCAGGGCGATTTCCTCGGCGATCAAGGGCCGGGAGAGCATCTGCCCCGGCTCCTGCAGCACGAAACCGACCTTCTGCCCGCGCTCCGCCAGCGACCACCCGGCAGCATCCACGGAGGCGATCCGAATCCGCCCCTGCGTGGCTTTCTCGAAGCCGCAGATCACACGCGCGAGAGTGGATTTCCCCGCCCCATTGGAGCCGACGACCCCGATCATCTCGCCGCGGCGGATCCGCGCGGTGACCCCGTCGAGCACCCGTACGGTACGTTCCGGTCCAGGCCGCAGTTCACAGCCCACCCCGTCGAGTTCCAGGGCCGCCTGCTGCGGAACCTCACCCTCGGCAGCATCGGCAGGGGAGTGGGCAGCACCCTCGGCCACCCAGCGCAGCACCGCCTGCTTCTGCTGCACGGTGAGATCAATCCGTTCAGCATTGCTGGGGTTTTGTGAGGCCCGGGCCGGTGCCCCTGCATAGCGCAGCGCCGCCACATGCAGCGGCGGGCGGATCCCATGCTGTTCGAGCAGACCGGAGGCGACGAGCTCATCCGGGGTGGTGTTGGCGATGATCCGCCCACCATCCATGAGGATGATCCGGTCCACCTCGCGGTGCAGAACGTCTTCCAGGCGATGCTCGACGATCACGACCGTGGTTCCGAGGTCACGGTGCAGATGGTCGATCAGCTCCACGGTGGCCCGGCCCGAGGCGGGATCGAGCATTGCGAGCGGCTCATCGAACAGCAGCACATCGACGTCATCGACGAGCACCCCCGCGATCGCGACCCGCTGTTTCTGCCCGCCGGAGAGGTCCTGCGGGGCAGCCTGCAGACGATCCTCGATCTGCACCGCCTGTGCCGCCCGCCGGGTGCGTTCCCACATCTCCTGCTGGGCGACCTGCTGGTTCTCCAGACTGAAGGCGATATCTTCCCCGACGGTGAGCCCTACGAACTGCCCGCTGGAATCCTGCAGCACCGTGCCGACCACCCGCGCCGTCTCCACCAGCGGAACCTGCGCCGGATCAGCGCCACCCACCCGGATGGTGCCCTGCGCTGTGCCGCTGAAGCGATGCGGGATCAAACCGTTGATCGCACGAATGAGCGTGGATTTGCCTGAACCGGAGGCGCCGACCACCGCGACCTTCTGCCCGGCCGGGATCGACAGGGTGATATTGCGCAGGGTCGGTT
>JAEWEZ010000126.1 GCA_023389045.1 Actinomycetes bacterium | reverse complement strand
ATGGGGGTTGTGGTCCTCGGGCCCGACCTGGAACTCAGCGCTGCCCTATGGCGACAACTCACGGATCGGGCACGCACACGGGATTGCCTTCTGCTGGCGGCATCCCCGCCGGGGCGTTCCGATCTGCGCATCACTGCCGAGGGTGGGGCCTGGATCGGCCTCGGGGTGGGAACCGGGCGGCTACGCCAGCGGCGAGTCTCGATCAGCGCCGAGGGTCGCGGGATTGCCCAGGAGCGGCACGTGCAGGTGCTGATGCCACAGGTGACGTCCCTGCTGGCGGCAGAAAAGGCGGCGAGAAAGCACGCCGTCTCCGGGCAGGAAGCGGCTGCCCTGCAGAGTGCCTCTGTGATTGCGCTGCATGGGCGGAGGGCCGGCTAAATGGCGGCGACGCGAGTGGCCGTGGTGCTCGTGCCACAGTGGCCCTTGGTGGCGGCGAAGGAAAACTACCTGCGGGTCCATGAGGTGCGCACAGCAAGCACCGAAAGCAGCACGACCGGGTCGGGCGGCCAGGTTGAGGCGGGGCCGCCGGCGCTTCTTCCCGGTGCGGAGGCACCCGTGGTGCTGGTGCAGAACCATCGCGTGGTGGATGCCGATACGCAGGCACGCGCACACGGAGTAGCCGCCGGGATGCGCCAGCGCTCTGCCCGCTCCCTCTGCCCGCACGCCCTTCTTCTGGAACGCGATGAGGAAGTGGAAGGCGCTCTCTTTGACACCGTGGCTGCTGCGGTAGACACCGTGGCTGCCGGGGTGGAGGTGCTCACCCCCGGTGTTCTGTTGATGAGGGCGGCAGGTCCCGCCCGGCACCAGGGCGGAGAAGAGTCCCTGGCCGAAAAGATCATTGACGCCGTGGCTGACCACACGGGCTGGGATTGCACCGTGGGAATCGCCGAGGGGCCGCTTGCCGCCTATCTGGCCGCAGCTGCAGGGAGGATCATCCATCCGGGGCGCTCTGCCGACTATCTCGCCCCGCATTCGATCCAGGCGCTGCTGCACGTGCCTTTGGGAGAGCCCGCCGAGGCGATGGTCGATCTGCTGGAGCGCCTCGGGATCAGAACCCTGGGAGATTTCGCGGCCCTGCCCGCCGCGACGGTCACGGATCGTTTTGGCCCCGATGCTGCCCACTGGCATCTGCTGTGCCGCGGTGAGGAAGCCACACCTCCGGCAGCGCATCATCCGCCCCAGCCGATCCTCGTGGAAAAACAGCTGGAGGATCCTCTCCTCAGCGCCGATCAGGCCGCCTTCGCGGCCCGCCCGCTGGCCGAAGAACTGCAGCAGCGCCTCCGGGAGCACGCCCTGGTGTGTACGCGTCTGCGGATCCTCGCGCGCACCGAAGACGGCACCGAATGGGAACGCACCTGGCGTCATGAAGGAGCCCTGAGCGCTGCGGATGTGGTGGACAGGGTGCGCTGGCAGTGCAATGGCTGGATCACTCGGGCGCAAATCGAAGCTGCCCGTAGCGCGGCCGCCCGGCATCCTCGCGGTACTGCGCAGCAGACGGACACCGTGCAGCAGGGGAATGCACGATGGCCGGGAGGCGAGCATCAGCAGGGGAGCGTGATGCGCACGGGAGCAATCGTGCATCTCTCGCTGATCCCGGTGCAGCTCATCCCCGCCGTCGATACCGCTCCCGGGCTCTGGGGCGATGCCGGGGAAGCCGCGCATCGCGCCGAGAAAGCTCTGGCCCGCGCGCAAGGCCTTGGCGGAGAACAGGCCGTGGTGGTTCCCGCCCCGGGCAGCGGCAGGCTTCTTGCCGAGCAGATGTGCCTGGTGCCGTGGCGGCATGAGAAACCCGCTCCGAGACCGGGACCCTGGCCAGGAGCCTTGCCAGATCCGCCCCCGGCCACCGTGTTCCGTACCCGGCCAGCCGTGCAGATCCTCGACCGTGCCGGGGCAGCGGTGGTGGTCACCGCCCGGGGGATTCTCAGCGGGGAACCGGCGCAACTCACCGTGCAGGAACCGGCCGTGCCTGCCCTGCTGCGCGTGCAGATGCGGCCGGGAAGCCAGTGGCCTGTGCTCGCTCACAGCGCTCCCGTGGTTCTGGACGAACGCTGGTGGCAGCAGCGAAGGCATCGAGGCGCCCGCCTTCAACTGCTCCTCGACGGGGAACCTCCCACCGCAGTGCTCGCCCTCTCCCGTCAGGGGCAGTGGAGTCTGGAGGGGCTGTATGACTAGGCATGGCAACTGGAGGGACAACCGCCAGCGCGGTCACAGTACTGCGCTCTGCAGCGGTATCGGCTCCCGGAGGTGCAGATCATGAGCCGCTGGTTCCTGGGACCCACCTCCTGGAAAGACCTTGAAGCAGTCCTCTCCGACCGGCCCGTGCAGGGTCTCTCCGCGACACTCCTCGCCCTGGACCGCACGGAGAATCACCTCGACGAAAACACCTCGCGGGAACACTCCTCGACGGGGGCGGAGAGGAAAGAGGCTGATGCTGCGCATGCGGCGGCACCGGCGGGGCCCGCCTATGCGGAACTGCACGCCCACTCCCACTTCAGCTTCCTTGACGGCGCCTCAAGCCCTGCCGACATGGTGCAGCAGGCCCAACACCTGGGCTTACAGGCCCTCGCGCTTGTGGATCACGACGGACTACCCGGCGCGGTGCAGTTCGCTACCGCGGCCCGGGAGGCAGGAATCGCGACCATCTTCGGAGCCGAACTCACCCTCGGCACGGAGCCCGGCGCTCTCACCGCGACCGACACCCTTATCACCTCGGCGGCCCGCACCCGTAGCCATGATCCCGAGGGTGAACACCTGCTGATCCTGGCCCGTGATGACACCGGCTACCGGCAACTCTCAGCCGCCATCGCCCGTGCCCACCTCGACTCCCGCACCCCCGGCACGCCCCGCTACCGACTCGCAGACCTCTCCGCACAGGCACAGGAGGGGCACTGGCAGATCCTCACCGGCTGCCGGAAAGGTGCGGTGACCCGCGCAGTCATGCCCCGGCTCGAGGCTGGGGATCTGGAAGGCGCCGCCGAAGCTGCCGCCACCCAGATTCAGCGGCTCCTCGACCTCTTCGGGGTGGGGAATGTGGCGGTGGAACTCATCGTGGGTGATGGGCCAAGCGGCGATGAACTGCACGACGCCCTCGTGCAAGGCGCCCGGCTCGTGCGTGAACGCAGCACCCTCACCGCCACCCAGCTCCCGATCCTCGCCACCACCGGGGCGCACTACGCCCATCCCCGCGATCGGCGCCTCGCCGATGTGCACGCTGCCCTCCGCGCCGGCGTCTGCCTCGACGATGCCGACCCCTACCTGCCCAGCCGCAGCGCCCACCTGCGCAGCGGAAGCGAAATGCTCGCCCTGCTCCCGCGCTATCCGCAAGCAATCAGTGAGGCTGCACGCCTTGGCAGCCAATGCGCCCTCGACCTGCGGCTCCTCGCCCCAGACCTACCGCCCTTTCCCGTGCCACCGGGGCACGACGAAACCACCTGGCTGCGTGCACTGGTCGAGAAGGAAGCGCAGGAACGATACGGTCCGCGCACCCAGGAGCGAGTACCGGGAGCCTGGGCACAGATCGACAGGGAACTGCAGGTCATTAGCGACCTTCACTTCCCCGGATACTTCCTGATCGTCCACGACATCGTCGCCTTCTGCGCCGAGCGCAAGATCCTGTGCCAGGGCCGAGGATCAGCCGCCAACTCCGCCGTGTGCTACGCCCTCGGGATTACCGCCGTCGAACCCGTCGGACACCATCTGCTCTTTGAACGCTTCCTCGCCCCCGAACGTGACGGACCACCCGATATTGATATCGACATCGCCTCGGACCGGCGCGAAGAAGTCATCCAATACGTCTACGAACGCTACGGGCGGGAAAACGCGGCGCAGGTCGCCAACGTCATCACCTACCGGGCGCGGCTTGCCGTTCGCGATGCTGCACGTGCCCTCGGCTATGACGTCGGCTCCCAGGATGCCTTCGCCCGCCGCATCGAACGCTCCTTCTCCACCCTCGACCAGGCTGATCTGCCGCCGGCAGTGGCCGACCTTGCCCGCCGACTGCGTGGAACCCCGCGACACCTCGGCATCCACTCCGGGGGAATGGTGCTGTGCGATCGGCCCGTGATCGACGTCTGCCCCGTGCAGTGGGCCCGGGCCGAGGGCCGCACCGTGCTGCAGTGGGATAAGGACGACTGCGCCGAGGCGGGGCTGGTGAAGTTTGATCTGCTCGGCCTGGGAATGCTCACCGCGTTAGACCACTGCCTCGCCCTCGTGGCCGAGCATCACGGTCAGCGTTTTGAACTGCGCACCCTGCCGCAGGAAGACCCCGCCGTTTACGACATGCTCAGCGCCGGGGACAGCATCGGCGTGTTCCAGGTGGAATCACGCGCCCAGATCTCCACCCTTCCGCGGCTGAAGCCCCGCTGCTTCTACGACCTGGTGGTGCAGGTGGCGCTCATCCGCCCCGGCCCGCTCCAGGGCGGGAGCGTGCACCCCTACATTCGCCGCCGCAATGGGGAAGAGCCCGTCACCTTCCTGCATCCGCGGCTGGAATCTTCACTCGGGCGCACCCTGGGGGTGCCGCTGTTTCAGGAACAGTTGATGCAGATGGTCGTGGATATTGCCGACTTCAGCCCTGCTCAGGCCGATCAGCTTCGCCGCGCCATGGGGTCCAAGCGCTCCACCGCGAAAATGCTCGCCCTCTCCGAGGCGCTGTTCACCGGGATGGCACGCAATGGCATCACCGGGGAGGCCGCCCAGGCTGTGCACCGCAAACTGCTCGCCTTCGCCAACTATGGGTTCCCCGAATCGCACGCCTACTCCTTCGCGTACCTCGTGTATGCCAGCGCCTACCTCAAATGTCACTACCCGGCCGCTTTCACCGCTGCGCTGCTCCGGGCCCAGCCGATGGGTTTCTATTCGCCGCAATCCCTGGTGGCTGATGCCCGCCGCCACGGCGTGCATATCCGTGGCCCCCATGTGCAGGCCTCCGCGGCACGCACCGACCTCGAAACCGATGATGAGCACCACGGCTACCAGGTGCCACAGGCGCTCAGGAGCTCAGTGCTCGGAGCTGAGGGGTATGGCAAGCGAGCCCCGGGGGAGGAGAGGCCCAGGGACTCAACACCCGGGGAACAGGCAGGTGGTGAACAGGCAGCCAGGAAGCAGGCGGACGATGACGAGGTATGCGGGAAACAGCCGCATGGCGGCCGTGCATGCGGGAAACAGACCGATGGCGAGCAGGCACCCGGGGGTCACGAGCCAGAGCATCACGCCACTCCACCCCAGGTGAAGGGCGAGGCTGCCGCGCGTGGACCCGCGATCCGTTTAGGGCTCGACCAGGTGCGCGGGATCAGCACCGCCCTCGCGCAGCGGATCGTGGCAGCGCGGGAAGCCGACGGGCCCTTCGCCTCCATCCCGGATCTTGCTCGACGGGTGCGCCTCGATGCTGCCCAGCTGGAAGCACTGGCCACCGCAGGAGCCCTCGACAGTCTCGCCACCTCACGGCGCGAAGCCCTCTGGGCTGCGGGCGCAGCCGCGCAGGAATCACCCGATCGCCTGCCTGGCCTCTGCGTTGGAACTCGCGCCCCGATGCTGCCGGGCATGAGCGATATTGAACTCGCCCAGGCCGACGGCTGGGCTACCGGGATCACCCTGGCCGATCACCCCATGGCCCTCATTCGCGAACAGATGAACACCACCGGGGTGCTGTCTGCCCGCGAGGCCCGCGAGGCACGGCACGGCAGCCGCATCCGCGTCGGCGGAGTGATCACTCACCGGCAACGTCCCTCGACCGCAGGAGGGATCACCTTCCTGAGCCTCGAAGACGAAACCGGCATCCTCAACGTCGTCTGCTCACCCGGCTTTTGGCGGCACAACCGGGCGCTGCTGCGCGGGAGCCGAGCCGTGGTTCTCCGCGGGATTGTCGAGAACGACACCGGCGCCGTAAACCTCGTAGCCGATGCGGTCCGCCCACTCCTCGTGCCGGCGGCTGGACGCTCCAGGGATTTCCAGTGACCGCGCCGCTCAAGTGCCCGCCGGGGCGAACCGTTCCCGTGCCTGCGCCGAACGGTCCAGACGTCGCGCCCCACGGGAGGCGATAACCGTGACCGCGAGCGAACCGAGAGCCCAGATCAGGATTTCCCCAAGCACACCGGAGGTGGAGACCAGCGAACCGCCGAGAGCCGCATGCACCAGTCCCTCAGTGACCAGGGAGAGAGGCATGAGCCCACTGAGCCACTGCAAGACCGGGGGAGCGGTCTGCACCGGAACGATGCCCACCAGCGCCACCACCTGCAACACCATGACCACGATCGAAGCGATACGTCCGATCCGATCCCCGAGAACAGCCAGGAGCGCCTGATGGAAAGCCGCGAACATCGCGCCACCGGCAAGCGTGATCACCCCCACCGACAGCGGGGAGACCGGCGCGATACCGAGGGCCGTGATGACCCCGAGAACCAGAATCGACTGCACCAGGGCGATCCCCAGGAACGGCAGCAGCGAACGCAGAACCACCAACCACATCGGCATCGACCGGTTGATGAGGCGATGCGAAAGCGCAGGCAGCAGCAGGAAGGCGGCGAAGGCTCCAAGCCACAGCGCCAGGGCGGTGACGAAGGGGAAGGTGGCGGTGGCGGCACCGTCGGCCGCATTCTGACGATCCAGGAAGGACGTCACCGGGTGGGCACCCACCGTCTTCATGCGGGCGCGTTCCTCCTCGGTGTAGGTAGGCACCTGCTCGGCACCCTCCGCAAGGCCCGTCGCCAGCTCATTGCTGCCGGTGGCCAGCTCTCCCGACCCGTCCTTCAACTGCACGGTGCCGTCGGCCAGTTCCCGGGTGCCGTCGGCCAGCTGCCGGTTGCCATCGGCCAGGGCATCGCTGCCCTCAGCAAGCGTGCCGGCGCCCCCTTCCAACTGGGTCAGGCCGTTGCTCAGCTGGGTGGCGCCATCGGCCGAGGCATGCGCACCCGCGGAGAGCTGATTCGCACCCTGCGAAAGCTGCGTGGCGCCGCCGGAGGCAGCCTGCGCACCGCCGGCCAGGACATCCAGGCCGCCGGCCAGGGCGTGCGCACCGCCAGCGCTTTCACGCACACCACCGGCGATCCCGTCCATGCCCTTGGCAAGGTCCTCGGCGCCGGTCGCACTGGAGCGGGCGCCCTCAGCGATTTTGCCGGCACCGTCAGACAGCTGATCGACGCCACCGGCGAACTGGTGCACCCCGTCGTGCAGCTTCACGATCCCTTCCACGATCCGCGGAGACGCCTTGTGCAGTTCTTCGGCACCATCGGCCAGGGCGTGGGCGGTACCGATGACACCGGGGTTGGTGGCAGTGCCATCGCCGCGGAAGAAGAGATCCAGGGCGGCGCCGGTCTGCTCGGAGACGGCACGGGAGTCGGCCACGAGGCCACGGTTGCCGGCGGTGCCGTCACCGTCCAGGGCCGTCTTCACCGTGGAGGCGTAGCCCTGCAGGGTGGCGGACTGATTGCACAGGGCCGCAAGGTCTGCATCCTCCGGGTGGCGGGCTGCGGCAGCGCAGGCACCGTCATGCACGGAATCAGCTGCGCTGCTCAGCCCGGGGTTCTCGGCGCTGCCGTCACCGGCCAGCTTGGCGCGCAGTTCCGCGGTGGAATCGGCGACCTTGCGCGAGGTGGGAACCAGGCCCGGATTCTGGGCGCTGCCGTCCCCATCACGGATGGCTGTGTAGCCCTTATCGAGGGAGGCGGCGTAGGCGTTCATACCGTCGGCCAGGGTTTTCGTGCCGGCCACGAGGCCCGGATTCTCGGGGGTGCCATTGCCTTCGACGGCGGCGCGGATCAGGTCGATACCGGCCAGGAGGCCGGGCTGCTCCTCGGTGCCGCGCAAACCGTCCGAGAGCTTCTTGGCGCCGGTGGCGAGTTCTTGGCTGCCGGTGGCCAGTTCATCGAGGCCATTGGCCAGTTTGTGCGTTCCACCGGCGGTTTGTTCAGCGCCGACGGCCAGTTCGTCCAGGCCATTGGCGAGTTCGCGGGTGCCGCCGGCGCTAGCGGTCGCGCCGGTGGCCAGGGCTGCGGTGCCGGTGGAGAGTTGGCGGGCGCCGCCGGCCACGCCGTCGGTTCCGGTGGCGAGTTGGGCAAGACCGGTGGAGAGCCCGCGGGAACCCTCGGCGGTCGCGCTGATCCCACCGGAGAGTTGATGGGCGCCATCGGCGAGTTTCCCGGCTCCGTCGGCTCCCTGCTGGGCTCCGTCGGCGAGTTGACCGGCACCGGTGGAGAGCTCACCGACTCCGGTCGAGAGCTGATCGGCACCATCAGAGAGCTGCCGAGCGCCATCGGCGGCATCCCCGAGGCTCTTCTTCATATCGGCGAAGCCCACGTAGATCCCATCCAGGTACTGCTGGGTGAGCTGGGTGCCCATAGCGGTGGTCGAGACTTCACCAACCGCCGCTGCCACCAGGGTGTTCAGCTGGCCGGAGGCGTCATTGGTGTGGACCTGCACGGTGGCTTGGCGTGCATTTTCGGTGCCGAGGGTGGCGAGATCCTCCGAGAAGTTCTCGGGGATCACTACGACGGCGGCGTAGCTGCCGTCCTGCAGTCCTTCGGTGGCGTCGTCCTGGTCGGTCAGTCGCCAGTCAAAACCAGCGGTGTCGGGCATTCCCTCCTGGGTGCTGGTGCTGGGCTGTGTCAGCCCACCGGCGAGGAGCCGCCCGAAGGGAACGAACTGTTTTTTCCCCTCGACGGTCATCTCGGTGCCTTTGTCGAGGTTGACCACGGCCGCGGGCACTGTCTCGAAACGATCGACGCGACCGGTCAGGGCCCACATGCCGATGCCGGCCACGAGCAGTGGCAACAGCAGCACAACGATGAGGGTGCGGGGGTGGCGGATGCGTGTCATGCCGGGGCTCCTTCGCTCAGGGCGACGGTGGTGCGGGGCAGGTCGAGGGTGGTCAGACGCGAGGGGTCGGCCAGGTGGCTGCTCAGCCACTGTTCGGCGGGGCCGCTCAGCTCGGCGTCGGCGCCGACGATGATGGTCGCGCCCTGCTCGAGGGCGTCATCGAGTAGGCCGACATTGCTGTGGTCGTCCCGCGCCTCGCCACCGCGAGAAAGCTGCGTTCTTTGTCGATACAGCTCATTCAGGCTGTCACACACGATGAGGGTGTGGGGCAGGCGCGAGGGGCGAACTTCCTGCAAGCGGGCTGCAATGTCCTCGCCGGCATTGATCACGAGGGCCCGGGCTTGGATGGTGCCAAGATCCTCGGGGGCGATGGCTTCAAAAACGGCCAGACGTCCAGAGGATGCCACGGCGCGACCGGCAACCAGGGCGAGCACGCTGGCGCGTGCATCCGGCTCGGGGCTGCGCAGCACGAGGAAGGTTCCCGGGGCAACGGCGCCGGTTAGAGGCCCGACGGTGGGGGGATTCGCGCCGCTGTGTCCAAGCAGGGGAACAGTGACGTCCTCCAGACGCACAGCGGCGCGCCCTTGGGTGGCCGTCCACTCGCGATGCTCGATCAGATGTCCGAGGCCTTCGCCTTCCACATCCAGATGCGGAACACGGGCGTTCAGCCAGCGCGGTAGATGCCAGGCGCGTGCACCGAGTAGGGCGAGCACCGCCGGCACCAGCGTCATACGCACCACGAAAGCGTCCACGAGAACGCCCACGGCAAGGCCCATGGCGATGGGCTGGATCATGAAGGTGGATTCGGGGATGAAGGAGGCGAAGACGGCGATCATGATGAGCGCCGCGGCGGTCACGACTCCGGCCGAGGCGGTGAAGCCGGTGACCACGGATTCGCGGGCCTTGCCGGTGTGCACGTAGTCCTCGCGCATGCGGGAGACCAGGAAGACCTCATAGTCCATCGCCAGGCCGAAGAGCACACCCATCACGATGATCGGCATAAAGGAGATGACCGGCCCGACCACACCCACGCCGAGGGCGCTATTGCCCCAGCCGTATTCGAAAACCATGGTCACAGCACCGAAGGCGGCCCCGACCGAGAGGAGGTAGCCGAGCGAGGCCTTGATCGGCACCCATAGCGAGCGGAAAACGATGGTGAGCAGCACGAGAGAGAGACCGACGACGAAGATGCCGAAGGGGAGCAGGGCGTCGCTGAGCTTTTGCGTAATGTCGATCGCGGCCGCCGTCTGCCCGGTCACGGTCATATCCGTAATCGAGAGTTCCTTCTCCCAGGCCTCACGGTGGGAGCGCAGTTCATGCACGAGCTGTGCGGTGGAGTCGGCCGTCTGACCACCCTCGGGGATGATCACCACCACGGCCAGGTCGGCACCGCGGTTCGGGGTGGCCAGCTGAATCTCTTCGACGTGATCCATCGCGCCGATGCGGGTCTTCAGGGTGTCCACCACGCCGAGCGGATCCTGCGAGTTGATGATGTCTGCGGTCAGCAGCAGGGGAGTGTTGTACCCGGCCCCGAACTGGTCAGAGATCAGGTCGTAGGTTTCCCGCACCATCGTGCCCTCGGGCTCGGTGCCCAGATCCGGCAGGCCCAGGCGTAGGTCCTTCGCGGGAAGCGCGAGGCCGCCCACCGCGAGGATCACGATGATGATCGTCAGCAGCGGCACTCGGGTGACGAGCCGTGCCCAGCGGGTGGTCAGCGGAACGCGTGCCGAGTCCCCGCGCGCTGAGGAGTCCTCATCTGCGCCGGCAGCAGCCCCAGCGTTCGAGGCCTCGCCGTGCGCCTGTGCAGCGCCGCGCTCCTGCGCTTTACGTGCCCGACGGGAGGGACGCGGGCGCAGCCGTTCCCCGAGCAGTCCGAGGATCGCCGGAAGCAGGGTGAGCGCAATCAGCACCGCCAGGGCAACGGTGAAAGCCGAGGCCAGACCCATCAGGGTGAGGAAGGGAATACCGGTCACGAACAGGCCCACCAGCGCGATGATCACGGTCGCACCAGCGAAGATCACGGCGCTGCCGGAGGTGGCGATGGCCTGGCCGATGGATTCCATCGGCTCGGCGCCATCACGCAGCTGGTCGCGGTGTCGGGAGACGATGAACAGCGCGTAGTCGATGCCCACGGCAAGGCCCAGCATGATCGCGAGCGTCGGCGTCACCGCCGGAATATCCACCCCGGCGGCGAGGGCAAAAAGGGCCGCCATCGCGGCACCCACGCCGGTGATCGCGGTCACGATCGGAATGGCTGCCGGCACGATCGCGCGGAAGGTGACCGCCAAAATCACCAGGGCGAAGACCACGCCGAGCACTTCCGCAATCGAGAAGGGCACGGTGGTTTCGGTGAAGAGCTGCCCACCGGCATGTACTTCCAGCCCTCCGGTGCTGTGGGCCTTCGCGGTAGCCACCAGTTCATCCAGGGCCGAGGGCGGGAAGGAGCCGAGATGCCCCTCCATCTGGATATTCCCGATCAGCGCGGTATTGGTGTCGTTGCGGGTGCCGGGGGAGAGCTTGTCGAAGGGGTCCGGGGCGGCGGCGACACCGTCGATCTCGGCCGCGTCTTTCATCGTCGCAGTGATCTCGGCGGCGTGAGCGTCGACCGTGCGCCCGTCGGTCGCCACGAAAACGTACTGCCCAGACGCGCCCGCCATTTCGGGGAAGCGAGTCGAGAGTGTTTCGAGCCCCGTCTGCGCTTCGGTGCCGGGGATCTTAATGTCGTCGTTCAGGGACCCACCGAGCCCCACCGCGAGGGCAGCAAACAACACCAGCAGGGCACCCCAGGCTCCAATGACGTGCCAGGGGGTGCGGGCCATGGCTCGGCCGAGCCGGTAGAGCGTCGAGGACACGCGACCTCCTGGATGCTGCGTTGCTCTGAATCTGCAATAACGATGAACACGTGGGGCCGGGGGAGACGGTGGCATCGGGACTGCCGTCCATAGGGGCGGGTGTCCGCGGGGAGATGATGGTGTGGTCGACGGGGTGGTCGTTCACGGTGAAGAATCACCGTGAGTGCCTTCCGCGTCGTGCACATGCACCCACCACTCTCAAGACATCAGTGTATTGGATACATTGGTGTATGCACATGGGTATGATGTCCCTGTTCCATGGTGTGCGCTCTGGGCAACCACTCTGAGTCATCACCCTGACTAGTCGCTCAGAGTCGGCACCCCGAGTCATCACCCTGAGCTCTCATCCTGTGGCGCTCACGCGCCCCGCCCCCCTTACCCGTCGTCTCCAAGACGCGATCTCCTCACCGGATACCGCCTCTTCTCGACGCACCGTCCCCTCAAAGGCACCATGACTGACCTGTTCGAGCCCCTGCCGCAAGCACCTGGCACCCGCCGCAAGGAGAACACCCGTGCGCGCCTGGTCCGGGCCTCGCTCGATGTGTTT
Organism: Actinomycetes bacterium; assembly: GCA_023389045.1. Taxonomy (GTDB): domain Bacteria; phylum Actinomycetota; class Actinomycetes; order Actinomycetales; family Dermabacteraceae; genus Brachybacterium. Next base: position 5,145 of record JAEWEZ010000126.1, on the reverse strand, counting down.
GTGGAGCGGGGGATCGACGGAGCAACGATCGACGACATCACCAGCGCTGCCGGCTTTACCCGCGGCGCGTTCTACTCCAACTTCACCTCGAAGGAAGAGGTCTTCGGGGCGCTCTTCTCCGACGTCACCGATCAGCTCATCGCAATCGTCGCGCAAAGCGCTGAGGGCACCTACGACAACACCCGCCTGCGCGGCAACGGGGTCGAAGAACACCTCAACGACGGCGGCGTCATGGTGGATGTCTTCGAAGCGATCCGTCCCTTCAGCCGCCAGTGGTGCCTCATTCACTCCGACGCCGTGGCCCGCGCCCTGCGCGACGCGCAGGTGCGCGCACAGCTCACGGCTGAACGCCTGCGTCTACGCACCGCGATTGCCGAGGCCCTCCAAACTGGTATGGCGCGCTACGGGGATCGCTCCGTGATTCCTGTCGAGGACCTCGCCCAACTCTTCATCGGTGTTTTCGTGGATCTCATGGTGCGCGAGCAGCTCGAAGAGATCGACCTGCGCGAGCTCGGCGCCGTCACCATCGTGCGCATGGTCGAGGCCTTCACCGAGCCCTCGGTGCCCACGTCCTGACAGGCCAGTCCTCGCCCCCTTATCGGCGCGAACAACGACTACTCGCGTACTGCTCGCGCCATGCGGTCAGGCAGTGAACCCCGGTCAACACTCCGCTGCACAGCATCGCATGCGATTTATCTTGCTCGCACCTGCGCGAATAGCTCGTAGGCCCTCACTCTGGCACTAAGGGACGGGAACAAAGGGACCCGTCCCTTGGTGCGATCCGGTTCCTGCGGCCCATGCGAAAGGCGTAGCGAGGCTTCTACGGTCATGAAAAAGCGCTTCGGCGCTATCCCTTTTCCCCTCCCGCAAGGAGAGAAATCATGACCACCGCAGAACCGACCCGTCGGACCCTTTTGCGTGGCGCCATCCTGGGCGCTGCCGGCCTTGGGGCCGCCACCACGGCCCTCGCGGCAACCACGGCACCTGCACAGGCAGCCGGTATCCACGGTCAGGATGTATCCGGTTGGCAGCCAAATATTGACTGGCCAGCGCAGAAAGCCGCCGGTTCGCGCTTTGCCTACTGCAAAGCCACCGAGGGCACCGGCTTTGTGAGCCCCGAGTTTTCGCGGCAGTACACCGCCTCCTATGAGCTTGGCCTTGCCCACGGCGCGTACCACTTTGCGCGCCCCGATCAGGGAGATCCGGTTGCACAGGCCGATTACTTCCTGAATAACGGTGGCGGATGGACTAATGACGGCCGCACCCTGCCCGGTCTGCTCGATCTCGAGGGTTACCACAATCTGCCCGCGAACTACGGCCTAAACCAGGCGCAAATGCAGGACTGGATTCAGAAGTTCTGCAACCGCTACCGCGAAGCCACCGGGCGTATGCCGATGCTGTACTCGAACTTCTACTGGTACACCGCGAATGTGGGCAATTGGGCGCCCGACGGGGCACCGCTGCATTTGGCCGCCTACCAGGCGCAGCCCCCTGCGAAGATCCCCGCGCCCTTTACCGCTTGGGACATGTGGCAGTACTCCTCGACGGGCCCCTTCGCCGGCGACTCTAATGTGTGGCACGGCGATGAGGCGTCCTTTGAGGACTTCCTGGTGAACCCCAACTACAAGCCGATCGGCCGCTGAGTCTCATCATCCACCGGGGCAGGGTGCACGCTGTGTACCCTGCCCCGGTGACTTCTTCATCCTCTTCTGCCGCGCCCTTGCCCGCTGAGCACCCTCGCGGAGCCGATGACCCGCTCGGGTCTGGACGCCCGGTTGGTGCCGTCTACGCCGACCGGGGTTCCTCTCATTTCGACATCCTGCTCGCCGCGATGGTCTGCGTCGTTCTGCTCTCCGGAATTGGCGCCGCCAAGGGGGTGAGCTTCGGAACCATTCCCGGGACTGGTTTCGAGATCATTACCGACGGGGGTTTCTTTCTCTTCCCCCTCGCCTACATCCTCGGTGATGTCATCACCGAGCTGTACGGCCCGCGTGCCGCCCGCCGCGCGATCCTCACCTCCTTTGCCGCCAGTGCCCTGGCCACCCTGAGCTATCAGGTGCTGATCGTCCTGCCGCCGTTCCCGGATGAGTACGGCCTGGCGAAACAGGCTGCGATTGAGATGGCCCTCGGCCCGGTGTGGATCGTCGTTCTCGCCGGTCTCGCCGGTTTCTTGGCCGGGCAAAGCCTTAACTCCCTTCTGGTGAGCCGCATGAAGCAGCGGATGGGGGAGAGGGGCCTGCTCGCGCGCCTGTTCACCGCGAGCGGCCTGGGCGAACTCGTGGACACGATCATTTTTTGCACCATCGCCTCGGCTGCTATCGGCATTACGTCGGTGCAGCAGTGGGCCGAATATACGGTGCTGGGCTTCGTCTACAAGGTCGCGGTGCAGTATGCGGCGATCCCGGTAACCGCTGCCGTGATCCGGTGGCTCAAGCGCACCGATCCCACCTATCAGGCAAGGTTGCAGGCAGCCGAGCAGGGGTAGGCCCGCGCGTCGCTCTCTAGCGGAAAGTACGGGGAGAGGCCCCTCGAAAGTAGGGGCAAGGATGACCGGACCGACACGGTCTTCAGCCAATTGAGCGTGTAAGGATGCTGGGTATGACTCAGGACCCACGCACGAATGAGCCCACCTCGACCCCGCCGATGGAACAGGTTCCCGCTCCCGGTGTTCCTGCTCCGTCGGCCGCACCGTACGCTCCTCAGGCGCCGCACGGTCCCACCACGCAGAACCCGCAGGCGTCTCACGCCCCGTCGGCCGCGCAGAGCCAGGGCGGTCAGATGCAGACCGCCGCTCCCGCGTCCGCAGCACCCGTGGGTGCAGCCCCGATGGCTCCTGAAGCACAGCAGCCGCCGGCCGCCCGACCCACGGTCGCCGAGATCCGGGCCTCGCGTGTGGATGAGTCGCGCGCCTTCGGTGCGCACCTGCGGATGCGCTGGTGGCGTGCCCTGATCATCGTGCCTCTGATCCCTGTGGCGCTTTTGCTCTATTCGTTGATCGCTACAGCGATCGCTGTCGTAGCGGAAGTCCTCATCACGGGGGAGCAGCCGGATCTCACGCAGCTCGCGTTCTCACCCATCCTGCTGCTCGCCAATAACCTGTCCCTCGGCGCGCTGATCCCCACGGCCATCCTGCTGATGTGGCTCGTGGGCGGGGTGCCACTGCGGTCGATCTGGCGCAAGCAGAATCGCCCCGCCGGGCCTCGCGCCTCGGTCTACTTCGGTGTTTTCACCCTGGGCGTGGTGATTGCGGTCCTGGTTTCCAGCCTGTTCCTGCCGGATGACGGCAGCACCATCATCTGGAACGGCACCACCATTGCTTTCCTTGTGATTGCGCTCCTGACCACTCCGCTGCAGGCAGCCGGTGAAGAGTTCGCCTTCCGCGGCGCCATGATGCCGGCTATCGCCTCCTGGATCCGCCCGCAGGTGATCGCCCTCATCGTCTCCGTTGTCATCTCCTCGCTCATCTTTTGTGCGCTCCACGGCGCCGGTGACCCCTGGCTGTGGCTCTACTACGTGAGCTTCGGCGCGATCATGGCGGGCATGGCCCTGATCTCCCGGGGCCTGGAGGCGCCCATCGCCTTCCACGTCGCGAACAACCTGGTGCTCATGATCGTTTCGGGTCTCTACAGCGAGGGAGAGCCGATCGTGATTGACCGCTCCGCCGGCATGGGCGGCCCCGAAATGCTGATCGTCATTGCTCTGGATCTGCTTGCGCTCGGCCTGGTCTGGCTGTGGGAGCGTCACCTCAGTGCTCGTGCCGCGGCAAAGGCGGCGGCAGTACCGCCAATGCAGCAGCCGGTGAGCACTAACGTTTCCGGTACAGCCGGCTGACCTGGTACTGCGGCTCGCTCGTCACCTCCACGCCGAGGCTGCGGAAAATCCCCTCATCCACGGTGCCGAGGATCGTGGTGGTGTGCACATCGCAGCCACGCAGTGTGCGGAGCTGTTCGAGGGCGACCCGGGCGGCATCGTCCCGGGCCGCCGACACCGACAGTGCAATCAGCACTTCATCGGTGTGCAGGCGCGGGTTACGTGCCCCGAGGTGATCCACCTTCAGGGTTTGGATCGGTCGGATTGCCTCGGGGGAGAGCAGCAGCGTGTGATCGGGAAGCCCGGCCTGGTGCTTGAGGGCATTCAGCAGCATGGCGGAGCTGGAGCCGAGAAGTTCGCTGGTCTTGCCGGTCACGATGGTGCCATCGGGCAGTTCGATCGCAGCGGCAGGTGCGCCGGTACGTTCAGCAACAGCGAGGGCGGAGAAGACGACGGGGCGATCCGTGCCGCTCACCCCGAGCTTGTCCATCACCACGGCGATCCGTGCCGATTCACCCGGCGGTAGCGCCTCAGATTTCTCGTGCACGAGAGCCTTGAACCAGCGGCGGATCACTTCTTGCACGGCGGCATCGCGGCAGGCGGCATCATCGCTGATGCAGGAGCCGACCATATTGACGCCCATATCCGTGGGGGAGTTGTAGGGGCATTCGCCGAGGATTTCGCGTAGAAGAGTAGCCAGCAGTGGGAAGGCGTCAATATCGCGGTTGTAGTTGATCGCGGTGGTGCCGTAGGCACTGTGGTGGAAGGGATCGACGAGATTCACGTCGTCAAGGTCAGCGGTTGCGGCCTCGTAGGCGAGATTGACGGGATGTTCGAGGGGAAGATCCCAGATCGGGAAGGTCTCGAACTTCGCGTAGCCGGACCGGATTCCGTGGCGTGCATCGTGGTAGATCTGCGAGAGGCAGGTGGCGAGTTTCCCGGAGCCGGGGCCGGGGGCGGTCACCACCACGAGGTCACGGGTGGTTGGCACCCAATCATTCCGTCCGAGTCCGAAATCCGAGACAACACGCCGGGTGTCGGTGGGGTAGCCGGGAATCACGCGATGGGTGTGCACGGCGAGCCCCAGACGCTCCAGGCGGGCTTTGACGGTTTGCGCGGTAACATCGCCGTCTTCCAGCTGCGTCATCACAATGTTCTGCACGAGGAATCCGCGCTCACGGAACACATCGACCAGACGCAGCACATCGTCTTCATAGGTAATGCCTAGGTCAGCACGGATTTTCGAGCGCTGGAGGTCTTTAGCGTTGACCACGATCAGGATCTCGATGTCCTCGCGCAGCGTCTCAAGCATGACGATCTTGTTATCGGGCGCGA
>JAEWEZ010000125.1 GCA_023389045.1 Actinomycetes bacterium | reverse complement strand
AACCACCCCGTCGTCGTCGGTCTCAACTCCGATCATGCGTGCACCGTGCAGTGAAAATGCTTGCACGGCAGCGAGGTAGGTGGGGGATTCGACGAGCACCACATCGCCGGGGGAGAGCATCGCCTGGGCGATCAGGAACAGACCCTCCTGGGAGCCGCTCGTCACCTGGATCTGGGTGGGGTCGGTGGGCAGGTCGCGGGCGATCCGACGGGCCGCCTGCTCCCGCAGCTCAACCTCCCCTTCGCTCACGCCGTACTGCAGGGCGCGATGCCCGCGCTCCGCCAGAGCCCAGTCGAAGCAGTCACGCACAGCGTCCAGGTCGAAAAGCTCAGGATCGGGGATACCACCGGCGAAGGAGACCACACCCTCCCGTGCTGCCAGGGCGAAGATCTCCTTGAGCGGAGAGGTTGCCATCCCGGCATAGCGCGGCGCGATCGGGAAGTGGAAGGGACTCGGCTCGGTGTTCACCCGCCCCATGGTGCCACTGCGGGGGCGTCAAGCGAAGGAAGCTGCACCCCCTCCAGCCTCAGCAGCGCGCGCTTTACGTCGAGCCCGGAGGCGTAACCGGTCAGGGACCCGTCGGACCCCACCACCCGGTGACACGGCACGACCACGCTCAAGGGATTCGCCCCCACGGCCTGACCGACCGCCTGCCGTCCGCGTGGACGACCCACCGCGGCAGCGATATCGGCATAGCTGCGCACCTGCCCGTAGGGGATGTCCTGCAGAGCCGTCCACACCTCGACCTGGAAGGGCGTGCCCTCCATGCGAAGCGGGAGGTCGCAGTGGATCCGTCGGCCCAGTACCAGCTCTTGCATCTGCGCGCCGGCGCGCCTGAGGAGGGCGTGGATCTCGCGCTCGCCGGGATTCTGCGCTGGCGCGTCAGATTCGGAGCACGTAGAGGGGAGTACGGCAGGGGAGCCGTAGCGCTGTGCCGTGGGGAAGTGCGCTCGGCCCTCACGCCAGATGCCGACCACGGCGTCTGGGGTGGCCGCCACCAGATAGCGTCCAAGCACCGTGGGCACCCACAGGTGCTGGCGCGGCAGCGTCTCAGGGGAAGGCGCAGACGGTGACATCGGGCTCCAAACAGGGCACAGAGGGGAGGGAACGACGGGGCGGTGAGGGGCCGATGGGAGGGCCGCAGATGCCCGGCGCGTTTCAGAGTAGGGGAAGAGCCTCCATAAGACGCGCCCACGGCATAGACTGCCGCGAACGCCCGGGGGCAGTGTTGCCTCCCGAGTTTTGCCCGAAGCCGTCCGCAGCGGCCGTCGATCCTGCATCAGCTCATGAGTTCCACTCCGCACGCCCCACAGCCCTCCCGTCACACCGAAGAAGCACAGGCCGGGGCGCCGCCCGTGCGCTGGATGGTCGTGATCCTCTCCGGGGCAGTGATCCTGGCGATCGCCCTGTGGGCACTGATCTCCCCGAGCCAGGCGCAAGCCCAGCTCTCAGCAGTGGTGGCGGTGATCGCGGCGAACGCCGGCTGGTACTACGTGCTCACCGCCGGGCTGATCGTGCTGTTCGTGCTGATCCTCGCCTTCGGGCGCAGCGGGCGACTGGTGCTCGGCGAGGAGGGAAGCCGCCCCCAGTTCAGCCTTTTCACCTGGTCAGCCATGCTTTTCGCGGGCGGGATCGGTATCGACCTCATGTTCTTCTCCGTCGCAGAGCCGGTCTCGCACTTCCTGGTGCCCCCGCAGGGGGAGGTTGCCGATCCGCTGAACCCGGCCACGGATCCGGTGGCGCGAGCACGGATGGGCGTGGTCTGGACCCTCTTCCACTACGGCATCACCGGTTGGGCAATGTACGCCCTGATGGGTGCCGCCTTCGCCTATGCGGCGCATCGGCGTGGGCAGCCCCTCTCCCTACGCTCCGTACTCGCGGGTGCCGTGGGTGATGTGGCGCATCGCTGGCTCGGCACCATCGTCGATGTCATCAGCGTGCTGGGCACGATCTTCGGCATCGCCGCATCCCTTGGCATCGGCGTGGTGCAGCTGAACTACGGGCTGCATCTGCTCCTCGGGGTGCCCGAGGGAATCGCCGCACAGATTGCCCTCATCCTGCTCGCGGTGGTGATGGCCACGATCTCCACGGTGAGCGGTGTGGAGCGTGGAATCCGACGCCTCTCAGAACTCAACATCGTGCTCGCCACCATTCTGCTGGCCTGGGTGACTCTCACCGGCCGCACCCGGTTCGTGCTCGATGCGCTCGTCACCAGCGTCGGTGACTATGCCACCGCGCTGCCCGGGCTCATGCTCGAAGTGTTCCCGTACACGGACGCTGATTCGTGGATGCAGTCCTGGACCCTGTTCTTCTGGGCCTGGTGGATCGCCTGGGCGCCCTTTGTGGGGCTTTTCCTCGCGCGAATCTCCCGAGGCCGCACCATCCGCCAGTTTGTGCTCGGCGTGCTGCTCGTGCCCTTCGCCTTCATCGCCGTGTTCATCGCGGTTTTCGGCAACTCGGCTCTGCTGCGGGTGCTCGACGGTGACCTCACCTTCGCGCAGACCGCCGTGAGCACTCCAGAGCATGCTTTCTATTCGCTTCTTGCACAGTATCCGGGCGCACCGATGGTGATCGCCGTGGCGACTCTGCTCGGGCTTCTGTTCTACGTGACCAGCGCCGATTCCGGGGCGCTCGTGCTCTCCACCTTCTGTTCGCGCACGCGTGACGCGATGACCGACGGGGGCCGGGCTCTGCGCGTGTTCTGGGCCTTCGCTACCGGTCTGCTGACCTTCGCCATGCTCATGGTGGGCGGGGTCGCGGCCCTGCAGGGGGCGACGGTCATTATCGGCCTGCCGCTCTCGGTGGTGATGTACCTCGTGATGTGGGCGCTTTACCGGGCCGTGCGCGAAGACCTTCCTGACAGGGAGGATCCGAGCGTGGTGTCGGTGAGAGATGGAGTGCATGCGGCTGCCCGCGATGACAGCGGCACGGCCTGAAAGCAGAGCGGGCGACGGGAATCGAACCCGCGTCATCAGTTTGGAAGACTGAGGCTTTACCATTAAGCTACGCCCGCGTCACCTGCGTAAATGCATCTCTTCCGGCCTTTTGGTATCCGGCGGGGCGGCCGTCGGCGTCCGAAGCGTCAGGCTTCAGCATTCAAAGCAGGGCTCCCACTATTGAAGCAGATCTGAGGCCGCTAGGCACTGCCGAACGCCCGATCTTCACTGTGGTGCCCGTCACGCCCGTCGGGCTCGCTTCAGGCACCTGCCGTGCTAAGCGGGTAAGATTCCGAGGGTTGCCCTCCGGGGTGTAGCTCAGCTTGGTAGAGCACCCGCTTTGGGAGCGGGTGGCCGCAGGTTCAAATCCTGTCACCCCGACTCCGTCCATGGGCCGCTGCGTCGCTAGAGCCTGGAGGCGCCGCGGACGACGTTCCAACCGCATACACGATCAACCATTACAGGGAGACCTGACCAGTGAAGACTGCTTCCGAGAAGCTCAGCCCGACCCGGGTGAAGCTCACCGTCGAGGTTTTGTTCGAGGAGCTGAAGCCCTCCGTCGAGGCCGCCACCAAGAAGATCGCCGAGCAGGTGCAGATCCCCGGCTTCCGTAAGGGCCGCGTGCCCACTCGCCTGGTGGAACAGCGCTTCGGTCGCCCCGCGATCATGCAGGAGGCCGTGAACGACGCCCTGCCGGGTCTGTACCAGCAGGCTGCAACCGAGGCTGAGATCAAGCCCGTCGGCCGCCCCGAGGTGGAGATCACTGAGGTTCCGGGCCTGGACGGCAAGGACGAGGGCAACCTGGTCTTCACCGTCGAGCAGGACGTGCGCCCCGACATTGAGCTGCCCGATTTCTCGACCTACGAGGTGGAGATCGAGGAGCCGGCCGCCGACGACGACGCCGTGCAGGTGCGCCTGGACCAGCTGCGCGAGCGCTTCGGCACCCTCGTGGGCGTGGACCGTCCCGCCGAGGACGGCGACTTCGTCTCCCTCGACATGGTTGCCAAGATCGAGGACGAAGAGATCGAGACCGTCGAGGGCGTGTCCTACCGCATCGGTGAGGGCAACATGCTCGAGGGCCTGGACGAGGCGCTTGTGGGTCTCTCCGCTGAGGAGACCACCACCTTCGCTTCGAAGCTGGCCGGCGGCGAGCGCGCCGGTGAGGAAGCCCAGATCACCGTGACCGCGAAGTCGGTCAAGGTGCGCGAGCTCCCCGAGGCCGACGACGAGTTTGCCGAGATGGCCTCCGAGTTCGACACGATCGACGAGCTCAAGGAAGACCTGCGCAAGCAGGCCGAGAAGGACGCCGAGGGCAACCGCGTGGTGCTCGCCCGCAACGCCCTGCTCGAGAAGCTCCTGGAGGACCTCGAGGTTCCGGTGCCGCAGGCCCTGCTGGATGAGGAAGTTGCCGCTCACCTGCAGCACGAGGGCAAGGAAGCGGACGATCCGCACGCCGAGGAGATCCGCGAGGACACCACCAAGGCGATCCGCGCCCAGTTCATCCTCGATGAGATCAATGCGACCCGCGAGGTCAACGTGGGCCAGGAAGATCTCATGTCCTACATGCAGCAGCTCTCTGCGCAGTACGGCATCGAGCCCAACCAGCTCCTGCAGATGCTCGCCCAGTCCGGGCAGCTCGAGCAGATCTTCGCCGAGGTGCAGCGTTCCAAGGCGCTGGATGTCGCGCTGGCTGACGTCACCGTGAAGAACGAGAAGGGTGACGTGCTCGACCTGGGCCTGGCCAAGGCTGAGGAAGACGCCGAGGACTCCGAGGAGGAGACCGAGGAGAAGCCGAAGAAGGCCCCCGCGAAGAAGGCCCCGGCGAAGAAGGCTCCGGCGAAGAAGGCTGCTGCCAAGAAGGCTGATGAGGCTGAGGAGGCTGGCGAGGAGAAGGCTCCCGCCAAGAAGGCTCCCGCCAAGAAGGCTCCTGCCAAGAAGACCCCCGCGAAGAAGGCTCCGGCGAAGAAGGCTGCCGCCAAGAAGGCCGAGGAGAAGGACGCTGCTGAGGACTGATCCCAGCGCGATCTCAGATCATGCGCGGTGAGCGCATGACAGAGAACGGGGCCGGCACCGTGACAGTGTCGGCCCTGTTCTCATGCGTGCGGGGCGTTGCTGCTTCTGCCCCGCTCTCGAGGGATCTCAGCGGTAGGTGACGAAGCCCTTGGGGGAACCCCAGATGGAGCGTTCGACGATGCGCTTCTTCGAGCCCGATGCGTCGACCACCTTGCCATTGCCTGCGTAGATTCCCACGTGCCCGGACCACACGACGATGTCACCGGGGCGGGCATCCTTCTGGGAAATCCAGCGCCCACCATCAGCGATACCGCCGGAGGTGCGGGCAATATCCATGCCGTGCTGGGAGTGCACCCAGTGGACAAAGCCGGAGCAGTCAAAACCTTCACCCGGAGAGTCCCCGCCCCAGGTGTAGCCAGTGCCGATCTGACTGCGGGCCGTGAGGCCCTCGGGGATATCGGGCACTGATCGCAGGGGCTGGGTGTCCCGTGTTGGGTGCCCCGTCGGGAGCGATCAACGGCATCGACCGTAGGAAGGGCTCCGAGTCGTGCTCCAGGGGCGTGACGCACTTTTCGAGGGCTCCGGCTGTTCTTTGACGTGCCCTTGAAGGACGGGGAAAGGTCTCTTGGCGTGCCGGGGGTGGGTATTTCCCCGCGGATGGGGTGGGTAGTGATCCGCGCCCGACGGAGGGGATTTCTCGCATGACGGGAAGCTGTGGTGAGTAGTCATCGATGCGCCAGGGGCGAACAGAGGCGTTATTCGTCGCAGGGAGCACCTAGAGTCGTGCTACCGACATCCCGCGATGAATGGAGCAACTGTGACCTCTCAGCCTCGTGAGCCTCGCAATGCCGCCGGCGATTACCCGATGGGCCTGGACGACAACGTCTACCAGCGCCTCCTGCGCGAGCGGATCGTGTGGCTCGGCTCCGAGGTGCGCGATGAGAACGCGAACGCGATCTGCGCCAAGATGCTGCTCCTGGCCGCTGAGGACCCGGAGAAGGACATCTACCTGTACATCAACAGCCCCGGCGGCTCGATCACCGCGGGCATGGCGATCTACGACACCATGCAGTACATCCAGCCCGATGTGGTGACCGTGGCCATGGGTATGGCCGCCTCCATGGGTCAGTTCCTGCTGTCTTCCGGCGCGAAGGGCAAGCGTTTCGCCACCCCGCACACCCGCGTGCTCATGCACCAGCCGCTGGGCGGCCTGGGCGGCACCGCCTCGGAGATCAAGATCCAGGCGGATCTGATTCTCTCCATGAAGCAGCAGATGGCGGAGCTGACGGCCGAACAGACCGGTAAGAGCGTCGAGCAGATCATCGCCGATGGCGACCGTGACCACTGGTTCACGGCCCCGGAGGCACTCGAGTACGGCTTCATCGACAAGATCGTGGCCCGGGCGGACGACGTCACCGGCGGTGGCGGCACCGAGGGCTGAGCCCGCTGCCCCCATCCCGCACCCGCCCGCACCATTCCAGCAAGGAGACTTCCGTGACCTTCGATCCCCGCTCGCCGTTCCCGATGCCGATGGCTCAGGTTGGCAGGATGCCCACGAACCGTTACGTGCTTCCGCAGTACGAGGAGCGCACCGCCTACGGTTTCAAGCGCCAGGACCCCTACACCAAGCTCTTCGAGGACCGCATTATCTTCCTCGGTGTGCAGGTGGATGATGCCTCTGCCGACGATGTGATGGCTCAGCTTCTGGTTCTGGAATCCCAGGATCCTGACCGCGACATCACCCTGTACATCAACAGCCCCGGTGGCTCCTTCACCGCGCTGACCGCCATCTACGACACCATGCAGTACATCAAGCCCGAGGTCACCACGGTGTGCTTGGGGCAGGCGGCCTCGGCTGCCGCGGTGCTGCTGGCTGCCGGTGCCCCCGGTAAGCGTCTGGCGCTCCCGAACGCCCGCATCCTCATCCACCAGCCCGCCATGGGCGGCCAGGGCGGCGGCCAGGCCTCCGATATCGAGATTCAGGCCAATGAGATTCTGCGGATGCGCGAATGGCTGGAGGAGACCCTGGCCAAGCACTCCGGGCGTTCCGCGCAGGAGATCAGCCGTGACATTGAGCGCGACAAGATCCTGACCGCGCAGGCCGCCCTCGAGTACGGCCTCGTGGACCAGGTGCTCGCTTCCCGTAAGGAAACGCGCCCGCAGATTTCCCGCTGAGCGGAAACACCCACACTGCGGTAGCGCACGCCTCCCCGCTGCGAGGGGGCCTCTGCGCTACCGTGGACGGGACCGTGCGCTCACGCTGACCCAGCGGTGGGTCCATCCCGGACCCGATGGGCGCTACGCCGCGATGGAAAGGGGACGGACATGGCTCGTGCCGGCGACGGAGCTGACGTGTTCAAGTGCTCCTTCTGCGGCAAGTCGCAAAAGCAGGTGGAGAGGCTGATTTCCGGCCCGGGCGTGTACATCTGCGAAGAGTGCATTGACCTGTGCAATGAGATCATTGCCGAGGAAAATCAGGCTTCTCAGCCGCCGCAGGAAGAGCAGGCCCCGCTGCCCACTCCCAAGGAGATCTTCGCTTTCCTCGAGGAGTACGTGGTGGGTCAGGAGCCTGCCAAGCGTGCCCTCGCCGTGGCCGTGTACAACCACTACAAGCGAGTGCGCGCCCAGGATGAGGCGGCCGCCCGCGTGGAACCGGCAGGGCCGAGCCGTGGGAAAGCCGCTGCTGAGGCTGCCGCGAGCGCCCAGGCAGAGGATCCGCACCGTGACGTTGAGGTTGCGAAGTCCAATGTGCTGATTGTGGGTCCGACGGGCTGCGGCAAGACCTACCTCGCCCAGACCCTCGCGAAACTGCTGGATGTTCCTTTCGCGATGGCCGATGCGACCGCCCTGACGGAAGCCGGTTACGTCGGTGAGGACGTCGAGAACATTCTGCTGAAGCTCCTGCAGGCTGCGGATTACGACGTGAAACGCGCCGAGCGCGGCATTATCTACATCGATGAGGTGGACAAGATCGGCCGGAAGGCCGAGAACCCGTCGATCACCCGTGACGTCTCCGGCGAGGGCGTGCAGCAGGCCCTGCTGAAGATCCTGGAGGGCACGGTGGCGGCGGTGCCGCCGCAGGGCGGGCGTAAGCATCCGCATCAGGAGTTCATTCAGATCGACACGACCAATGTGCTCTTCGTGGTGGCCGGTGCTTTCGCCGGTATCGAGGACATCATTGGCTCGCGCATCGGTAAGCGCGGCATTGGCTTTGGCGCGCAGCTGCATACTCCGCTTGAGCAGGAGCAGATTTACGCGAAGCTACTGCCGGAGGATCTGCTGAAGTTTGGTCTGATCCCCGAGTTCATCGGGCGCCTGCCCGTGATCACGAGCGTGGCGGATCTGGACCGGGACGCGCTGATCCGAATCCTCACGGAGCCGAAGAACGCGCTGGTCAAGCAGTACCAGAAGATGTTCGCCCTGGATGGCGTGGAACTCGACTTTGAACGCAGCGCCTTGGAAGCCATTGCGGATCGCGCGATTTCGCGGGGTACGGGCGCGCGTGGTTTGCGCGCGATCCTGGAGGAAACCCTGCAGCCGGTGATGTTCGAAACCCCGTCGCGGGAAGACATCACCAAGGTGGTCATCACCGAACGGGTGGTCACCGAGGGACAGGCCCCGATGATGCTGACCGACGGTGACTCTGAGCGCCAGGAGCGTCGGACCCAGGAGCGTCGAGCCCAGGGGCGCCGCGAGCGGAGCGCCTCATGACCTCCGAGCACCTGCCAGCACCGCCGCCCGAGCACCTCGACGACGCTGGGGGCCAGGTGGATGATGCCGCACGAGGGAACGACAACTCGCCTGAGGATGCGACCGAGCGTGCGCGGCTCTTGCTGCGCGAGGAGCGACGCAGCATTGACAACATTGATGCGGCCCTCGTGCATCTGCTGGCAGAGCGTTTCCGGCACACCCAGAAGGTGGGGGTGCTCAAGGCTGAGCACGGACTGCCGCCGGCGGATCCATCCCGCGAAGAAAAGCAGATCGAGCGTTTGCGTCGCCTCGCCGATGAGTCGGGGCTCGATCCGCATTTCGCGGAGGCATTCCTGCGTTTCATCGTGACCGAGGTGATCCGTCACCACGAACAGATCCGTGAGGATCTGCCCGAAGGCTGAGGTTCGCGCGACCCGGTGCCCGTGACTGCACGCCTGCGGCCGCTCGGCGGTGCGAGGCGAACCGGCGGGATACCGGGAGGGGATGACGGCGGGGCATCGTGCGAAGACCTGCAAGAACGATATTTACGCGTAGTCACCCTTACATATATCGACTGTGAAACGGTGCCTGAAAATACCCAAAAAGGCCTTTTGACCGGCCTTTTCGTTGAACTCAAATGGTATGGTCACCCCCATGAGCCCTATTTCTTTCCTGGACTGGCCAGTCCTGCGTCAGCTGCGGTCGCATGACCGCACTGGCCGCGGCGCTGCCGTCGAGTCGCGGGAGACGCGCGAGGCTTCCGCCCGCGTCACCCACGCCGACACCGTTGCGCGCAGCGTGTGCCCCTACTGCGCCGTCGGCTGCGGCCAGCTCGTCTTTGGAAAAGACGGCAAGGTGCTGCATGTGGAAGGCGACCCCGATTCGCCCGTCTCGCGCGGCCGCCTGTGCCCGAAGGGCTCGGCCAGTGAGCAGCTCGCGAACTCCGCACTGCGCGAAACCAAACTGCTCTACCGCGCCCCCTACGCCACCGAGTGGACCGAGCTCGACCACGACACGGCGATGGACATGATTGCCGACCGCTTCCTGGAAGCACGCCGCAATCACTGGGAAGACTTCGATGACCAGGGCCGCCCGCTGCGGCGCACGATGGGTATCGCCAGCCTCGGCGGCGCGACCATCGACAACGAGGAGAACTACCTCGCCAAGAAGCTCTTCACCGCGGCCGGTGCCATTCAGATGGAGAACCAGGCCCGCATATGACACTCCGCCACGGTTCCCAGTTTGGGAGCCTCGTTCGGTCGTGGCGGCGCGACCCAGTACGTCGCTGATTTCCAGAACTCTGACCTGATCGTCATCGAGGGCGGCAATATGGCCGAAGCCCACCCGGTGGCGTTCCAGTGGGTGATGGAAGCCAAGAAGCGTGGAGCCACGCTGATCCACGTCGACCCCCGGTTCACCCGAACCTCCGCGAATGCAGATCGGCATATCCCGATCCGCTCCGGCTCGGATGTGATCCTGCTCGGTGCGGTCATCAAGTACGTGCTCGATAACGACCTCTGGTTCGAGGAATACGTCAAGACCTTCACCAACGCCTCGACGATCATCAACGAGAACTTCCAGGACACGGAGGATCTCGAGGGTGTCTTCTCGGGCCTGAACCGTGAGACCGGCGTGTACGACATGTCCACCTGGGCCTACCAGGGCGATCCGGACATGGTGAACCGTGGTCTGCCCGATCGCGACGAGACGCTGCAGCATCCGCGCTGCGTCTTCCAGCTGCTGAAGAAGCACTATCAGCGCTACACCCCGGAGATGGTGGAGCAGGCCTGCGGTATTTCGCAGGAGGACTTCTACTACTTCGCCAACAAGATCGTGGAGAACTCCGGGCGCGAACGCACCACCTGCTTCGCCTACGCACTGGGCTGGACCCAGCACCAGGGTGGCGCGCAGATGATCCGCACCTCCTGCGTGCTTCAGCTGCTCATGGGCAATGTGGGCCGCCCCGGCTCCGGCATCATGGCGATGCGCGGTCACGCCACTATTCAGGGCTCGACCGATATCCCCACCCTGTTCCACAT
>JAEWEZ010000066.1 GCA_023389045.1 Actinomycetes bacterium | reverse complement strand
GACCTACGCCGTGCCGCCCCAGCCTCCCCACAATGAGGGCAACACCGTCGCGGCCTGGACCCTGACCATTCTCGTGGTGGCCGGTGCGATCGTTTTCGCCCTCGGCATGGCCATGGCGCAGAGCACCCTGATGATGATCGGCGGCGGCGTGATCGCGCTGGGCATCATTGCCGGCATCGTTCTTTCCCTCGCGGGCTTCGGGCAGAAGCGTCGCAAGGCATCCCAGCACTGACCACTTACCAGTGATTCCATCGGTACACGCAGCCCAGACGGGCGATGCCCCCGCATCGCCTCCGACCGGGCTGCGTCGTGCTGTTTTGCCCCTGGGGGTGGGGGCCGGGCTCCTCGGCGGAGCCCTTCTGGTGCAGTCGGTCTTTGATCCCTTCCGCCAGGACATCCCGCTGTGCATGACCTACCGTCTGACCGGCCTGTACTGCCCGGGCTGCGGCGCCACGCGCTGCGTGCACGCGCTTCTTAACGGTGATTTTCTGCTGGCCCTGCAGAACAACCTGCCCATCATGCTCGCTATCCCGGCGGTCGCCTTCCTGCTGGTGCTGTGGACGGTTCGACGGGTGCAGGGCCGGGCCATGCCGAAACTGCCATCCCGAGGGGTCATTCTCGGGCTGGCCTGCCTTGTGCTCTTCTACGGGGCCATACGGAACCTTCCGTTCTTCTCGTTCCTCGCGCCGACCTCGCTCATCGGCGCGTGAGACGCCCTCCCACGGGCTTTCCGAAGGAGTGATTGCGTGACTGTGACCGGAACCGTTCTCGACGGCATCATCGCCGGGGTCCGAGAGGACCTCGAGCAGCGCCGCAGCATGATCGGTGAGCAGGAGATTCAGCGCCTGGCGGAGCAGACCCCGCCGGCGGTCGATGCCCGCGCGAGCCTGCACGGCGATGGGGCGACGATGGGCCTGATCGCCGAAGTGAAACGCGCAAGTCCCTCCAAGGGTGCACTTGCGGAGATCCCCGATCCCGCAGATCTGGCCGGGATCTACGCGCAGGCCGGGGCCAGCGCGATCAGCGTGCTCACCGAGCAGCGGCGCTTCCGGGGGAGCCTCGCCGATCTCGATGCCGTGCGCTCCCGCGTGCGCACCCCGGTGCTGCGTAAGGATTTCATCGTCGATCCGTACCAGGTGTTTGAGGCCCGCGCCCACGGCGCAGACCTGGTGCTGCTCATGGTCGTCTCCCTCAGTGATCGCGAACTGCGCGATCTGTACGCGCTCGTGCAGGATCTGGGCATGCAGGCACTGGTGGAAGCGCATACCGCGCAGGAGATCGAGCGGGCCCTCGCCCTGGATCCGCAGATCCTCGGCATCAATGCCCGCGATCTGACCACCCTCGACGTGAACCTGGAGCGGGCCTGCACACTGCTGCAGCAGATCCCCTCGGGCGTCCTCGCGGTGGGGGAGAGCGCGGTCGCTGGCGTGGAGGATGTCGAGGCCTATGCCGCCGCCGGTGCCGATGCAGTGCTGGTGGGCGAAGCGCTGGTGACCTCCGGTGACCCTGCCGCTGCGGTCACGGCATTTCGGGCCGTGCCCCGTCGGCCCCGCATGGCGGAAGGATCCACCCCGCAGGAACCCGCGGGCACCAGCCGAGCCCCGCAGCTGAGCGACCCGACCGCACCGAACCAGACCACCCGCCCCGTCGAAGGAGTCGAGCGATGAGCGTTCCCGATCTGACCCGCCCCGGAGGACGCCTCCGCTCCGAAGCCGGCCCGTACTTTGGGGACTTCGGCGGTCGCTTCCTGCCCGAGGCTCTTGTGCCGGCCCTGGATGAGCTGAACGAGGTCTACGAGAAGGCGATTGTGGACCCCGAGTTCATTGCGGAGCTGCAGCGTCTGGCCGCCCAGTACACGGGCCGCCCCTCCCTGCTGAGTGAGGCACCGCGCTTCTCGAAACTCGCCGGCGGCGCCCGGATCCTGCTCAAGCGCGAGGATCTGAACCACACCGGCTCCCACAAGATCAACAATGTGCTCGGCCAGGCCCTGCTGACCAAACGCATGGGCAAGACCCGCGTGATCGCGGAGACCGGCGCCGGTCAGCACGGTGTGGCCACTGCCACCGCCGCAGCGCTCTTCGGCCTGGACTGCACGATCTACATGGGCGAAGAAGACACCGAACGCCAGGCCCTGAATGTGGCGCGTATGCGTCTGCTGGGCGCGGAGGTCGTGGCGGTCACGCAGGGCTCCCGCACTCTGAAAGACGCGATCAACGAGGCCTTCCGCGACTGGGTCGCGAATGTGGAAACCACTCACTACCTGCTCGGCACGGTCGCCGGCCCGCACCCCTTCCCGGTGATGGTGCGCGATTTCCACCGGGTGATCGGCGAGGAGGCGCGCGAGCAGGTGCTCGAGCGCACCGGCCGGCTGCCCGATGCGGTGGTCGCCTGCGTGGGTGGCGGCTCGAACGCCATGGGCATCTTCCACGCCTTCCTGGACGATGAGGATGTGCGCCTGGTCGGCTGCGAAGCCGGCGGCGACGGGGTCTCCTCCGGGAAGCATTCGGCGACGATCGCGCTGCGCAGCCCTGGTGTTCTGCACGGCGCCCGGAGCTTCGTCATGCAGGACGAAGACGGGCAGACGATCCCTTCGCATTCGGTCTCGGCCGGGCTCGACTATCCGAGCGTCGGCCCCGAACACGCCTGGCTCGCAGATATTGGGCGCGCCGAGTATGTGCCGATCGACGATGGACCCGCCATGGATGCCTTCGCGCTGCTCTCCATGACCGAGGGCATCATGCCGGCGATTGAGTCCGCGCATGCCCTGGCCGGCGCCCTGCAGCTCGGCCAGGAACTTGGGGAAGGCGCCATCATCGTGGTGAGCCTCTCCGGGCGTGGCGATAAGGACGTGGATACCGCCTCGGCCTGGTTCGGGCTGACGGGCGATGCCCCAGCCCGCGCCGATCTCGCGGCTCTGCGCGAGCGGGCCCGTGAGGCCGGTGCCGCCCTCGGTGATGCCGCGGCGCTTGCGCACCGCGATTCGGATCAGAAGTGAGGAAGACCCCCGTGAGCGAGAACCTGCGCACCGGCGCTGTCATCGAAGGCACCCGCGCCGAGGGCCGCCCGGCCCTGATCGCCTACCTTCCCGTCGGCTTCCCGACCCTCGAGGGGTCGATCGAGGCGGCCCGCTGTCTGATCGACAATGGCGCCGACATCATCGAACTGGGCCTGCCCTACTCCGATCCGGTGATGGATGGCCCGGTGATCCAGGAAGCAGCGGCCCGTGCCCTCGCCGCCGGCACCCGCACCGCAGACCTCTTCACCGCGGTGAAGTCTCTCTCCGGTCGCGGCGCCGCGATTGCCGTGATGACCTACTGGAATCCGGTGCTCGCCCGCGGCGTGGAGCGTTTCGCCGGTGAACTTGCCGAGGCCGGTGGCGCGGGCGTCATCACCCCGGACCTGATCCCCGATGAGGCGGGCACCTGGCTGGAAGCCTCCGAAGCGGAGGGCCTGGACCGGATCTTCCTGGTCGCGCCGTCCTCGCCGGCGGACCGCCTGGCGCATGTGGTGCGCCACAGCAGCGGTTTCGTCTACGCCGCAAGCACCATGGGCGTGACCGGCACTCGCGCGAGCGTCTCGGCCGCCGCCGAAGACCTCGTGGCCCGCACCCGCCAGGCGGGCGCGCAGAACGTGTGCGTGGGCCTCGGGGTGTCGACGGGGGAGCAGGCCGCGCAGGTGGGCGCCTACGCCGACGGTGTGATCGTCGGCTCGGCGTTCGTGCGTCGCATCCTGGAAGCCTCCGATGGTGACCTCAGCGGTCTCGCCGAGACCGCGCAGGAGCTGCGTGCGGGTGTGGAACGCGCCCGGGCAGGAGAGTGAACGCTGTGCTGCAGGCCGTGATCCCCTCATCGCCGATCTCCGCGGTTCCCATCGGGCCGCTCACGATCCACTTCTATGCCCTGTGCATCCTGGCGGGGATCGGGGTGGCCATGTACTGGGCCACCAAGCGGTGGGAGCGTCGCGGCGGCACCGCCGATGACCTCTTCGATGTGTCCTTCGCGGCGGTGCTCGCCGGCATCGTCGGGGCGCGCATCTGGCATGTGCTGACCTCCCCGGAACCGTTCTTCGGCCCGGGCGGCAACCCGCTCGCGGTGTTCTACATCTGGCAGGGCGGCCTGGCGATCTACGGCGCGGTGGCCGGTGGTGCCCTGGCTGTGTGGCTGATGGCCCGGCATAAGAAGGTGTCCTTTGCGGCCCTGGCCGACACGATGGCGCCGACGCTGCTGGTCGCGCAGGCTCTGGGGCGGCTCGGCAACTGGTTCAACCAGGAGCTGTACGGCCCGCCGCTGGATGCACCGTGGGCCTGGCAGGTGACCTGCGTGACCAATGGGCAGCAGATCGGTGGCTGCGAACCGGGCACCTACCATCCGACCTTCCTGTATGAGCAGCTGTGGAATCTCGCGGCCGTGGTGGTTCTTCTGCTGCTGGCTAAGACCTTCCGCCTGGGCGGTGGGCGCGTTTTCTGGCTCTATGTGGTGCTGTATTCGACGGGCCGCGCCTGGATCGACGCGATGCGTCAGGAGCCGGTCATGATGATCGGGGACCTGCGCATTCACACCGTGGTGGCGATCGTCATGGCGGTGGTTGCGCTCGGTGTCTTCGTGGCGCTGACGCTGCGGTGCCGACGCCGCGGTGGGGAAGCGATGGCCGCGGACGGCTCCTTTACGCTGCCCGGCGTGGAGGCGCGCCGACGCCAGACGACAGCCTGAGGCGCACCCTTCACCGACGCACGCGCGTGGCTTCCGGCGCCCACGCACACCCCTATGCGATCCGAATCATGAGACAGCATCCCTCCATGTGGAGTACTGGGCCGTAACATTTCGCGGTGGACATCGCCCATCGACGCGCCGTGCCCCGACGCGTCGAACAGCGTGGCCGGTGCGGAGCGATGTCCTGACCGTCGCCCACCACCGGAAGGGATGCCCCCATGCGTCACCTGTCCTCACGCTTCTCCGCCGTTCCTCCGGCGCAAGGCCTGTACCGCCCTGAGGACGAGAAGGACGCCTGCGGCGTCGCCATGGTCGCTACCACCCGCGGCTACGCCGGGCACGACATCGTCGAACACGCCCTGACGGCCCTGCGCAATCTGGAGCACCGTGGCGCGGTCGGCGCCGAGGAAAACACCGGCGACGGCGCCGGCATCCTCCTGCAAATGCCCGATGAGTTCCTGCGCGCCGTGATCGACGCGGATCTCCCGCCCCACGGCTCCTACGCCGCCGGTATCGGCTTCTTCTCCCGCGAGGAGGGCGAGCGCGCCGAGGAGTTCCAGACGCTTGAGACCATCGCTGCGGAAGAGGGCCTGCGTCTGCTCGCCCGCCGCGAGGTTCCCGTGACCATGGGACTGGTCGGACCCACCGCCGAATCGGTCCGCCCGCATATGGAGCATGTGGTGCTTGTGGATGCGGCGGGGGAGCGCACTGGAATGGATCTGGAACGCGCCGCCTTCGCGGTGCGCCGTCGTATCGAACACGGAACCGGCGCCTACTTCCCCTCGCTCTCCACCCGCGTCATGGTTTACAAGGGCATGCTCACCACCGAGCAGCTCGGCGAGTTCTTCCCGGACCTCGCCGATGAGCGGATGAGCACGCGCCTGGCCATCGTGCACTCGCGCTTCTCCACCAACACGTTCCCGTCCTGGCCGCTTGCGCACCCCTTCCGCATGCTCGCCCACAACGGTGAGATCAACACGGTGATCGGCAACCGCAATCGTCTGCACGCCGCCGAAGGCCGCATGGTCACCGACGTGTTCGGCCCGAACCTGCAGCGCCTCTTCCCGGTCAACAGCCCCGGCGCCTCCGATTCCGCGAGCCTGGATGAAGCCCTCGAACTGCTGCACCTGGCGGGTCGTTCCCTGCCGCACGCGATGATGATGCTGGTGCCGAGGCCCTGGGAAAACGATCCGGAGATGGATCCGGACCTGCGCGCTTTCTTCGAATACCACGCAGCCCTGCAGGAGCCGTGGGACGGTCCGGCCGCGATGGTCGCAACCGACGGAACCCGCGTTGTGGCGGGCCTGGACCGTAACGGTCTGCGTCCCCTGCGCTGGTGGCTTGGGGAGGACGGGCTCGTGGTGCTCGGCTCCGAAGCTGGCATGATCGAGATGGACGAGGTGGCCGCGAAGGGCCGCGTCGAACCCTCGAGCCTCTTCGTGGTCGATACCGAGCAGGGCCGGATTGTTCCCGCCGAGGAGATCGAAGCCGAGGTGGTCGGTGCGCATCCCTGGCGTCGCTGGCTGCAGGAACAGAAGCTGCACCTGAGCGATCTGCCGGAGCGGGAGCATGTGCATCACTCCCGCGCCTCCGTGGAACGCCGCCAGCAAACCTTCGGGTACACGGAAGAAGAACTGCGGATCCTGATCGGCCCGATGGCCGCCAAGGGGATCGAGCCGATCGGCGCGATGGGGTCCGACACTCCGATCGCCGTGCTCTCGGACCGCCCCCGTCTGCTGTTCGACTACTTCACCCAGCAGTTCGCGCAGGTGACGAACCCGCCCCTGGATTCGATTCGCGAAGAGATCGTGACGAGCCTCGGGCTCACCATCGGCGAATCCCGAAACCTGCTGGATGCCACCCCGGAGCATGCCCGGCAGCTCGCCCTGGACTTCCCGATCATCAACAATGATCAACTCGCCAAGATCCTCGCCATCAGCGCGAACCCGCGCACCGCAGACCTCCACGCGGTGCGGGTGAAGGGCCTGTACCAGGTGGCCGGGGGAGAGCAGGCGCTGCGTCAGCGTCTGCAGGACATCTGCCGCGAAGCCGAGGAAGCGATCCAGCAGGGCGCCACCTTCCTGGTGCTCTCGGACCGTGACTCCAATGCGCATCTGGCGCCGATCCCCAGCCTGCTGCTCACCAGCGCCGTGCACCACCATCTGGTGCGCGTCGGCCTGCGCACCCACGCCGCGCTGCTGGTCGAAGCGGGGGATGTGCGCGAGGTGCATCATGCCGCGCTCGTCATCGGTTATGGCGCGAGCGCCATCAACCCCTACCTGGCCATGGAAACCGCCGAGGAACTGGTCGAACGGGACATGGTGGGCGGCGCTGATGCCGAAACGGCCGTCGCCAACCTGCTGAAGGCCCTCGGCAAGGGCGTCCTGAAGATCATGTCCAAGATGGGAATCTCCACGGTCTCCTCCTATCGCGGCGCCCAACTGTTCGAGGCGATTGGCCTCGCCCAGAGCCTCGTCGATGAGTTCTTCCCTGGCACCACCAGCCGGATCGATGGCATCGGCCTGGACGTGATCGCGCAGGAGGTGCAGGCCCGCCACGCGCAGGCCTACCCGCTGGACGGCGCCGGAAGCGCGCACCGCCGCCTCGAGGTGGGTGGCGAGTATCAGTGGCGCCGCGAGGGTGAACCGCATCTGTTCACCCCGGAGACGGTGTTCCGTCTGCAGCATTCCACCCGCGCCGAGAACTATGAGGAGTTCCAGCGCTACACGGACCTGGTTGATGACCAGTCGCAGCATCTGATGACCCTGCGCGGCCTGCTGCGTCTGCGCACCGAGGATGCCACCCCGATCCCGATCGAGGAGGTCGAGCCCGTCTCCGAGATCGTGAAACGATTCATGACCGGCGCGATGAGCTACGGCTCCATCTCCCGTGAAGCGCATGAAACTCTCGCCATCGCCATGAACCGCCTGGGCGGCATGTCGAACTCCGGTGAGGGAGGGGAGGATCCCGAGCGTCTGCACGATCCGGAACGCTCCAGCGCGATCAAGCAGATCGCCTCCGGGCGTTTCGGTGTGACCAGCGAATACCTCACCTGCGCTCGCGATATTCAGATCAAGATTGCGCAGGGTGCGAAGCCCGGTGAGGGCGGCCAGTTGCCGCCGCAGAAGGTGTACCCGTGGGTGGCGCGCACCCGCCACTCCACCCCCGGCATCGGCCTGATCTCTCCGCCACCGCATCACGACATTTACTCGATCGAGGATCTCGCCCAGCTGATCCACGATGCGAAGAGCGCCAATCCGAAGGCCCGCATCCACGTGAAGCTCGTCTCGCGTTTCGGCGTCGGCACGGTCGCCACGGGCGTTTCCAAGGCGCATGCCGATGTGGTGCTGATTTCCGGGCACGACGGTGGCACCGGTGCGAGCCCCCTGAACTCCATCAAGCACGCCGGCAGCCCGTGGGAGCTGGGCCTGGCGGAAACCCAGCAGACCCTGCTGCTGAACGGCCTGCGCGACCGGATCACGGTGCAGGTGGATGGGCAGATGAAGACCGGCCGCGATGTGATCGTGGCGGCCCTGCTCGGCGCCGAGGAGTTCGGTTTCGCCACCGCCCCGCTCGTCGTCTCCGGCTGCATCATGATGCGCGTCTGCCACCTGGATACCTGCCCGGTGGGCGTGGCCACACAGAACCCCGAGCTGCGCGACCGCTTCACCGGCAAAGCCGATTTCGTGGTCACCTTCTTTGAGTTCATCGCCCAGCAGGTGCGCGAGTATCTCGCCTCGCTTGGGCTGCGGTCGATCGACGAGGCTGTGGGACGGATCGACCTGCTCGACACCGATGAGGCACGCCACCACTGGAAGCAGCAGGGCCTGGACCTCGCCCCGATCCTCGCCCAGCCCACCATCATGGACGGCGATCACGTGCGCCGCTGCCGCGAGCAGCAGCACGGCCTGGAATATGCCGCTGACGTGCCGTGGATTAAGCAGGCCGAGCAGGCCCTGAGCGAGGGCACCCCGGTGGTGATCCGCGATCAGGTGCGCAATACGCAGCGCACCGTGGGCACCCTGCTCGGGCATGAGGTCACCCGCCGCTACGGTGGCAATGGCCTCGCCGAGGACACTATTCGCCTCGAACTCGAAGGCACCGGCGGGCAGTCCCTCGCGGCCTTCCTCCCCAGCGGCATCACCATGCATCTGCGCGGCGACGCCAATGACTATGTGGCCAAGGGCCTCTCCGGCGGCGTGGTCGCCATCGGCCACGGCAACGGCACCGCCGCCTCCCTCGCCTCCGCCACGATCGCCGGAAACACCTGCGGCTATGGCGCCACCTCCGGTCGCCTGCTGCTCGCGGGCCGCGCCGGGGAACGCTTCGCGGTGCGCAACTCGGGCGCCACGATGGTGGTCGAGGGAATCGGCGATCACGGCTGCGAGTACATGACCGGCGGCGCCGTCTTCGTTCTGGGGCCGACGGGCCGGAACCTCGGTGCCGGTATGAGCGGCGGCACCCTGTTCGTGCTCGACCTGGACCGCAGCCGGCTGAACCCGGCCGATGCGAAAACCTTCCGCATCGGCCCCGTCACCGAGGCGCACCGCAGCTTCGTGCTGGAGGTGCTGCGCGATCACCGTGCCCGCACCGGCTCTGATCGCACGGCCGCCCTGCTCGCCGATGAAAAAGCCCTGTTTGAGCGTCTGACGGAGATCGCTCCCCGCGACTTCCTGCGGGTCACCGAGATCCGGGAACGGGCGCAGGCCGACGGTATCGACCCCGATTCGCACGAGGTGTGGAACGAGATTTTGGAGGGTTCCCATGGCTGATCCGCGCGGATTTTTGAAGCATCGCGCCCGAGAGCTCCCGGCCCGTCGCCCCGTGCCGGTGCGTCTGATGGACTGGCGTGAGGTGTACGAGATCCGGGAGAAGGGCGAACTC
>JAEWEZ010000039.1 GCA_023389045.1 Actinomycetes bacterium | reverse complement strand
GGCGCCCTCGTAGGCGGGGAAGGGCACGAGGCTGTACTCGCGCACTTCGACCTTGGTGTGGACGATCAGCGGGCGCTCGTCGTCCTCGGTGTGCTCTTCGCGCCACTCCACGGGCACGAACCCGATCGACAGGGACCGGATCACGCCGTCACGGGCGAGGGTGTGGGCCTCGTCAGCGGTCGGGGTGGTGGAGAGCGTCAGGGTGACCTCGCGGCCGGCATCAGTGTCGCGTGAGGCGGTCAGGCGGCCGATCGGGTCACGGTGCCGGTAGTAGGCGAGGGCGTTGGTGTCGTCCTCGATCGCGCCGGGCTCGAACCGCTCACGGAACCAGGGGGTCTCGAACTCCTGCCCGTAGGGCACACCGATCCCGGTCACGGTGCGCTTGCCGGCGTCGGTCTGCTCGGCGCGGAGCTGCAAACCCTCGAAGTCGCGAACGGCGAGGCCGTCAGCGTTGGTCAGCTGGTCGCGGGTGATGTTCACGCGGGCACCTCCTGCGGCGCTGTCGTGGTGGAACGGGGAGCGGTGAGGCGCTGGGTGATCTCGGCGCGCTGCTCATCGGTCAGCGGTGCCCGGCCCTCGATCGCGCGCACCTCGTCCACGGTGAGGAAACCAGCGTCGAGGGCCACGCGGTGTGCGTCATACCGGGATTTCGTATCGGAGCGCAACAGCACTTCCAGATCGAAACGGATTGTCTGACCGAGCGGGGAGATTTCGGTGAGCGCTTCCTCAATCTTCCGCAGATATTGCATGAGAGTGAAACGCACAAACGCGAGCCATTCCTGCTCAACATTGGAATAGGTCATGCTGTTTCCGTCGAGGGAGACCAGCATCAGACCAGAGGGCACGCCGAACAGGCGCGCGAAGTCGGTCACGGTGAACTTGCGAACGTCGAGCCACTGCGCATCGGCGGGATTCAGGAACAGCGGGTGGTATTCGGTGTCACCACCGATCACGCGGACGCCGGTGGGGTTCTCGGGGTCGGCTGCGGCCTCGTTCCAGCGCTTGCGCTGTTCCTTCGCCTCGGCTGCAGTCTTGGCGCCCTTGGAGACCAGCAGCCCGGACGGCTGCCCGGTCCCGTGGAACCAGTTGGTAGCGTAGTCGCGGACGTCGGCAGCGCCGCCCACCTCGCGGCGGGCGGCTTGAATCGGACCGATGCCACGATCGCGGCCGGGCAGCCTCATCAGGGTCTGGTGGTGCACCTCGGCGGGTGTGAACTTCTCGCCGCGGTAGTGGTAGCGGATCTGCCGGGTGTCGGGGTGCCGGCTGATCGCCACCTCAGCCGGCGGGAGGATGCGGGCGGCGATCAGTTCACCGTTGCGGGCGGTCACGCGGCGAATGAACAGGTTACCGTCCAGGGCGAGGGACAGCACGGCCTGCTCGATCCAGTCGGATCGGTCCAGCTCGGGGTCAGGCTTGCGGACCAGCTTCGGCAGCCGATCGGTGATGGTCTTGCCCTGGCGCTCCAGACGGAGGGGCAGCTGCCCGGCGGAGGTGGTGAGCACCTGCAGCGCGCGGTAGACGGGGATCAGACCGAGGGCCTGATCGTCGGTCGCGTCGGGCAGCTCGTCGCGGAGGGGGAGACGGACGATCTGCTGCCCGGTCTCGACAGCCTCAGCAGCGCGCTGCACGGGAGCGCGGCCGGTGAGGATCTGCCAGAAGTTCATGCCGGCAAGGATCGAGCCGACCACCCCCGGCGGTCACGTCAGCCGGGGCAGTGTGTGTCAGGGTGTGTCAGGCGGTAACAGTGGCGGTCACAGCACGATCGACTCGGCGGGCTGCTCAGCGGGGTGCTGGTGTGCGTGCAGGGCCACAGCGGCGGCGATCACGGCCGGCGTGGGGCGGGCGGTGTCGCGGGAGAATCGACGCACACCGTTGGACTTGCGCACCTCGGCTGCACCCATCTGCTCGCGGAGTTCGTCGGAGCCGTCATGGATCAGCGAGGCGGCGGGACCGGCGTAGTCGAGAAGGGCCTCGGTCGCCTGCCCGTACTCGCTCATGTTCAGCCGGCGCACCTCGTGACCGAGGGCCTCCAGATCCTGCGCGAACCGCGCGATGGGGCCGGCGCCGTCCACCACCACCTCGCCATGCTCGATCCTGGTTAGCCGCTCGTCCATGAACGGCACCAGCCACTTCGTGCCCGGCTCCTGCCGGACGATCCGCACCGCTGGCCGGCCGGTGCGGGCGTCGGTCCACGCGGCCACGATCGCCGCGGCGGCGTTGCCGGGTGCCACTTCCATCGCGAGGGCCACCTCGTCCCACCGGGGGGCGGGCACGTCCATCGCCAGGTCATCCCACAGTGCGAGGTCCACCAGGCTGCCGTCGCTGGCAACCACGCGGTTGCAGTAGGCGCGGAGCCATGTCGCGCGGCGGGCCGGCGACTCGTCGGCCTTGCGGGCACGCTTCGCGAGATCTTCCACGGCGATCGTGTTGCCTAGGGCCGGGTGGAACGTGCGCCACGAATCGGGGTCCAGCGGGTCGAGACCATCGGCCAGGCTGTACTCGATATAGCACAGATCGGGGTCGGTGCCAGCGCGGCCGGTGTCCACCAGGCCGTTCAGGTAGTCGCTGCTCGCGGTGCCCATGGTGGACACGTCCCAATGCTGCGCGAGCGCGCCGAGGGTGATCTGCGCTGGTTCCACGGCACCGTCGAGGGCATCGCCCAGCTCGCGGGAGTAGTGCCAGATCTCATCCTTGACCACCAGGTGCGGGTGCTCGCCATGCAGCGCGGAGAACGTCGGTGAGAAGCGGGTGACGTGGGAGCCGGTCTGCTCGGTCACGCGCACGCCCTCGGCGCCGTTGGATCGGGTCGATGTCAGCAGGTGCGCCAGCAGGCTGCCCTCGACACGTTCGAGCAGCTCCATCATGCGCTTGCGGGCGTCCTGCCCGGTCTGCGCGGTGTACCAGCAGGCCGCGGTGCGAGTGAGCGCCCGGTGCACCAGCACGGGCACGGTCAGATCAGTCTTGCCGGACTGTCGGGGCACGGTGATCAGCACACGGGAGTACCGGTAGCGGCGGCGGCCGGCGGAGTCGAGCCGGTACTCGGTCGCCACGTCGATCGCTTTGCGCTGCCACGGCATCAGGTGTCGGCCCATCGCGCGGGCCACGGCCGCGATCTCGGCGCCCTCGGTCAGCCACTCGGGATCACGCTCGGGATGGTACGCCGCCGGCGGCAGCGCGGTGAACGGCGAGGGCTGGTCCTCGATAGTGGCGAGCAGCTCGTGCACGGTGGTCGCGTCAGCGGTGGTCTTCGGTCGAGGTAGCCGGTCGATGATCGACTGCATGGTGGAGGCCAGCAGCGCGTACCCGGACGGGGCACCCACGGTCAGCGCTCGATCGAGATCACGGGCAGCGACCAGCGCGAGCCGCTCATGCACGGCCCATGCCTGAGTCGATAGGCCAGCATCGTGACGGGCCCGGAGCGTGGTGATCACGCCGGCCTCGGTCATCCCGGCTGCGGGCGGTGCCGGAGGCAGCTTCGGCAGCGGGACCTCACCGGTGTCGGCGTCGTCATCGTCGGGCAGGCCCTGCAGCGCGGTGAGGTAGGGGCGGAGCAGCCCGGCACCGGCCTGCTCGGGGTCGGGCAGCGCGGCGAGGGTCTCGGACATGGACGACAGCAGCTTCGCACGGCCGGACGGTCGGCCCACACCCACGGTCGCGTCGAGCTTGGCGGCGTCGGCGAGGATCAGGGCGACGTGGGCGGCGTCGAGGTCGGTCAACAGGCCAGCATCCCGGCGCGCGGCGATGGTCAGCTGCGCGGCCTCGGTCAGTTCCACCACCTTCGGGCGCGATGGGGCCAGACCGGGCAACATCAGCAGCGATCCGCCGTGATCCGGCCCGATTTCGGGGGTCCCATCGGCCCCGTTCGGCGCCTCACTCGTCGTTGTCATCGTCCCTGCTCACGCCCCGTTTTTTCTGAGCGTCCGGGGGAGGGAGGAACACGGGCGCGGGGTGTTCCGTGGCCTCACCGTCAAAGAAACGGACTCCATCGACAACGCGCACGCGCCCGCCACGCTGGTACCGGCCGGAGTAGTTGCAGTCACCATGCGCCAGGCCGAGGTTGGCAGGGTCCAGCAGCGATCCGCCTTGCTTGCGGCCCTTCTTGTGCTCGATCGTTGCTGCCTTCACGCTCGCGATCGGTCGGCCACAGTTGCAGCAGCGCAGACCATCACGTGCGAGCAGCACCTGCTTGATCGCCTGTCGCTTCTTGTACGGCACACGGTTCCAGCTGTTGCGGCTCACGACTTCCCACCACCCTTGCTCGATCCCTTCGCCTTCGGATCAACCGCGCACGATTCCAGGTAGTTCACCACGTCACCCACGGTGTACCCGATACGGGAGGGGGTCAGCCGCCTGTACCGGGGGCCACCACCACGGGACCGCATGGTGCGCAGGGCATCGGGGCTCATGCCCAGGGCCTCGGCTGCCTGCTCATGGGTGAGCACCTGCCACTGCGCGGGCACACGACCAGCCACCTTCGGAGCAGCACCACTCATCGGTCGGCCTCCTGGTCGGGGTTGAGGCGGCGGGCGGCGAGCAGCAGTAGGTCGCCGGCGTCGCGGACGATGCGTAGCACGTCGGGGTCGATCGGTAGGCCGTGCTGCAGGTCGGTGCGGAGGTCGGCGTGCATCAGGTCGATGGTGCTGGCGATGGAGTGCAGCTCGGCTCGATCGGCTCGGAGGTGCTCCCTGGTCTCCTGCGACACGGGCATGAGGGTCTCAGCGCGCGCGGTCATCGCTTCTCCTCGTGTCGATCCACGACGTGCTCGGGCTTGCCCCATCCACGGGCGCTGTCGAGGGTGAGCATCGCGCCGCTCGGGTCGCTGTAGGTGGCGGGCTGGTCAGGCATCGGGGGTTTCCTTTCGGGTGTACGGACTACGGGCGATCGCGGCGCGGATGTCGGCTAGGGCTTGCTCGCGGGCAGCGTTGATCAGGTCATCGGGTACGCGGTTCGGGCACTCCTTGGTGCGGCAGTGCCCATCGGAGCGGGTCATGCGGCCACAGGCGAGACAGGGGTGCGCCGTCATCGGTGCGCTGGTCTTGCGGTTGGTGGGGTACACGTCCTGGTCCCGTCTACTGAGGCGGCTGCGCCGCTATCGGAGCCCTGCGGGCAGATCTCTCTCGGAACGATCCCCTCCCCCACAGCGGCCCACGGACCGAACCCCCCATTTACCGTGTCAGGGTTGCGCCTGTAGCCCGGTCCCTGTTCGGGGCCGAGCTGGTGCACAACTCGCGGAACGGCTGATCAGGCGGCGATCTGCGAGGGGCCGATCCCGGCAACGGCTTGCGTTCATATGTCCGGGCGGTCGTCGTGTTGAGCGGCTGAGACCGTGAGGGAGAGCGCCGCATGTACTGCTAGAACGTGCTCAGGCGGTCACCCCCCCCGCCGTAGTAGCGGTCGTCGTGCCATGCACGCTCGAACTCGGCGACGGTCACGCGCGGGTTGCGAGTCCACCAGTCGCGGAGTTCGGGGGAGGCGTAGCGCAGGGCGTGGGCCTCGGGGCCGATGAACAGGCTGTAGGGGTCGATGCCTGCGCTCTTGCCGGTGTGGTTCAGCAGCTCGCCACGGCAGTCCTCGCGGGTGAGGCGCTCGATCGGCAGCGGATGCTCGATCGGGAACACGGCGGTGAACGTCGCGGTCATCGCTCGTCACCGCCCAGCAGGCCGTCCAGGGCCCACACGCCTGCGACGATGCACGCGAGCAGCGTGGCGACCATCAGGGCCAGTCCGATCCAATCGGCGGCGCTCATCGGGTCACCTCGCGGATACTGTCCCCATGGGACTCATGGACAGGATGAAACGTGCGGTGGGACTCGGGCCGGCGCCGGCCCCGGTCGAGTGGCAGGGTGAGCAGATCGAGGCGGCGCTGCGCGGCGGTCATCAGGACACGCGGGTGAGCCTCGCGGAGACCAAGCGCCGGCGGAACGTGTGGGCCGTGCTGCGCCCCGGTCACACCTCGGGTGGCCGGCCGAAAGTCGATGTGCACGCACTGGTGGCCGTGAGCGGGCGCGGCATCACGGGCGGGGCGAAGATCGGTCAGGCCGTGGTTGCCGAGGGCAGCGCGCTCGATCAGGCGCTGCGGGATGGTGTGCAGGTCGGTGTCGTCCAGCTGACCGCCGAGGTGACGGACGGGCTGGGGCAGGGAGTGGAGTACAGCGCCGTGCTGATCCTCGGGCGGGGTTACAGGTACCGGCCGCGTGCTGCCTGGGACTGACCGGCGCATCATCGCGTCACCTCAGTGGTGAGACGGGCGAGCTCGTCAGTG
Organism: Actinomycetes bacterium; assembly: GCA_023389045.1. Classification (GTDB taxonomy): domain Bacteria; phylum Actinomycetota; class Actinomycetes; order Actinomycetales; family Dermabacteraceae; genus Brachybacterium. Next base: position 3,929 of record JAEWEZ010000039.1, on the reverse strand, counting down.
AGCTCGGCAGCGCGGGCAACAGCAAGGCTGTCGATCTGCTCCACGTCGAAGACGTAGGCGCCGCTCGGGCCGTCGATCTTGCCGACAGGGTTGAGCTTGCCCGCGGCAACCCACTGCGGGACGGTCTGCCGAGAGATGCCGAGGCGCTCGGCAACTCCCGAACTAGACAGAAGTCGCGTTGTGGTCATGCGTCGGATGATGCACTACGCGGGCACGTGTCGTCAAGGCGACACGTGCCTGTTTCGGGTCTAGGGCATAGTCATCTGTCGGTCACATGACTAGGGTTAGTCATATGACCATCAGTTATCAGCCGGGCACTATTCCTCAGTGGACGATCGCCGATCGCCTGCGCAAGGCGCGGGAGATGACAGGCATGGACCAGTCGCAGTTCGCCGAGCACGCTGGCCTGTCACGCCAGGGCGTCAACGCCGCCGAGCGTGGGCAGAGCACGCCTCGGCGCTCTACGCTCAAGCTGTGGGCGCTCTCGACGGGCGTGCCGATCTCGTGGATCGAAACGGGAGAGGCCCCGTCACCTGGTGGTGACGGGGCCTCGGGTGGGGCGCGCCCGGAGGGATTCGAACCCCCAACCTTCTGATCCGTAGTCAGATGCTCTATCCGTTAAGCTACGGGCGCCCGTCGGCGAGCCGACTCGAAGTACTTTACTGCTCCGTCGGCTTCCGCGCCATTCGAGAGCGCATGAAGCTGCTCACATGTCACGCCCCGCGACTCTCCGAAGAGAGGCGCGGGGCGTGAGTGTGGATGCGGAGAAGGCGGATGACCAGGGCCAACGAGGACCGGCTCAGGCCTTCAGCGTGCGATCACTGCTGCGGCGGGTTATTCCACGGCTGGCCACCCTGGCCGCCCTGCTGCGGCGGAGTGTTCCACTGCTGGCCCTGCGGGGAGGGGCTGCCCCAGGGCATATCCGAGTTCGAGGGCTGCGCGGGGCTCTGACCGTAGCCCTGCCCGGCGTTGTACGGAGGCATATTCGGGCTCGGCGCCGGGGCCGGGGAGTTGCCCATGGGGGCCGCCGGCGAGGAGGCACCGAATCCGCCCGGGGCAGGGGAACCGCCACCGGGGTAGCCGCCGCCGGCACCGGGGTCGCCGGAGAAGGACGAGGGGGGAGTGGACTTCTTCTTACGCATGAAGAAGAACAGCGCGGCGATGATGGCGGCGAGGACAGCCAGAGCAATCAAACCAACGATCACGATGATGACGATCAGAACGATGGCGTCGACAAAGCCGCCGGTTTCGGCGCGGATATCCACGCCCTGGTTCAGTTCCTCCAGGGAGGTGTAGGTGACGCTATTGCCATCGATGGTGCCAGCCTTGCTGGAGATGACCTTGCCGGGGAAGGTGAAGACCATCTTGAAGTCGAAGCCGGTCAGGGCGAGGGGGTTCCTCGAGCCAGCCCCGCCCTTCATGATGAGGTGGAACTCGCCGTCCTCCTCGGTCAGGGTCATATCATCGGCGAAATCGGCGCGCTCAACCGGGCCCTCAATGCGGCAGCCCAGGAGGCCGTCCTCTTCGTACGGCTTAACCGTGGCGTCGCCGAAACCCTTGTCCTGATCTTTCATGATGTCATTGCAGAAGGCTTCGGCATTGGAGTAAACCTGGCCCATTTCCTTCAGGGCGTCTTTCTTGAGCCCGAAGTCCATCGAGACGTGCATGTGGTCGACGTCCTGGATCTCGAACTCGCCGTGGAGACGGCCACAGCTTGCCAGCAGGAGAACGAACGGGAAGATAAGCAAAGCGGCGATGCGGCGCCGCGCAGAGAGCGAAATCATCAAGGCCCCCGGGGAGTGTGATCGTGCGTGGCACAGCGCCGCGCGATGGGAATGCGGGGAGGGGCCGACGGCCGTGGTTGTTCCTCCCGACGGTCATCGGTGTTCCTCCCGCCCGAAGCCTAGCCGGGTCGGCAGTGTCAGGGCAGGGGGAGGACTCCCCATCAGGCTATTTCTCAGACGTCTGTTCCCCGATTGTGATCAGAGGGCGTCGAAAATGCGCCGCGGAGTGCTTCAGCCCCGGAAGCCAGCCCTGGAATCTAGACCTCCGCATCAGGCTGCAGGGGAGTGGTCATCGTCCCCATGCAGATCAGCTTCCGTGGCAGACATACCCATCGGCATCGGCTGCCCGAAGACAGGCTGCGGATGTGGACGCTTGGGGGCGATGCCGTCTCCGGAGGAATGCCCGCGTAGGCGCCGCAGCACCCACGGGCCGAAGTGCGTACGCGCCCAGTGCAGATCCTGTTGCCGAGCCTCCCGCCAGGGGAGAGTCTCGGGATCGCCCGCATCGAAGGGCTCCAGCTCGTGCTCCACGCCGAGGGTGTCGAGCACCTCGGTGGCAATCGTGAGGTGCCCGGCGGGGGAGAAGTGCAGACGATCCTCGGCCCACATGGCCTCATGGGTGAGTGCACGCAGGGACCACAGGTCCACCACGGCGGCGCCGTGACGCTTCGCCACAGCGCGCATATTTTCGTTGTACGTAGCGACGCGGCCGCGCACCAGGTTCAGCACGGGGGTGCTGCCAATGTCGGGGCCGGTCCACAGGATGATGGTCGCGCCGCGCGCCGCCAGACGCCCCACGGCATCGTCGATCGCGGCGGCAATCTCATCGGGATCACCCCGTCGGATCACATCGTTCCCACCGGCGAAAAGGCTCACGAGGTCCGGGTCGAGCGCGATCGCCGGTTCCAGCTGCTCATCCAGGATTTGCCGGTACAGGCGCCCGCGGATCGCCAGATTGGCGTATTCGAAGCCCTCGACGGTGCGTCCGAGCTCCTCAGCCACGCGGTCGGCCCAGCCGCGATGCCCGCCTGGCACCTCCGGGTCGGGATCCCCGATGCCTTCGGTGAAGGAATCGCCCAGGGCAACGAAACGCCGCCAGGGATGCGCGGGACCCGCGGGATGTTCGCCCGCAGCCGTGGGTGAGGGGGCCGACGGGGTGTGCAGCGGTGAGTGCGGATCCTCGGGGTGCACGGTCACTTCCAGAACATGAGGAGGCCGCCCCCGAGCATCAGCACGCCGAAACCGACAGCGAGGTTCCAGTTGCCAATCTGCAGCGGCAGCTGCCCGGCCGAGAGATAGAAGGCCACCAGGTAGACCAGGCCAAGGATCAGCAGAGCTACGGCGGTCGGGGCGAGCCAGGCCGGATTGGGGGCCACGGCGGCGCTGCGGCGGTGGGTGGTGCGGCTGGTCTCCTGGGCAACCTTGGAGCGTGCCGAGGTGCTGCTCGCATCCTTGGCGGCCTCGGCGGCGTCAGCACGCTTCTTGCGGGCGATGGCCTCTTCGCCCGCCTGGAGGTCCTGGGAGCTCGGCCCGCCGGAGGCACCCGCAGACGAGGACTGCGACGAGGTTGCGGACTGATTTTTCCGCTTGCTGCTGGCCATGACGTGATGCTCCCGGACAAGAACGGCGCGCCGCTGAGCGCGGGCCCGCCCTTTGGCGGGCCGTGGCCTAGATTAGTGCTCACCGGGGGACGGCGCGAAGTAGGAGGTGAGATGTCCAAAGAGCAGGAAGGTGCGCGCAGGCGCGCGAAGACCCCGCAGCACGTTCGCAGCGAGGGCTCATCGGACTCCACCCGACGCCCTCCACGCCGCCTGATCGCCCAGCTTGGGGTTGGCGCCGTGATGGTGCTTGCCGGCGGTTTATTCGCCACCTCTGCGCGCATCTCCGGCGGTGGCGCGATCCGAGACGAAGCTGGGGACGTTGCCGATGTACTGCGCCAGCGTGAACGCCGCATCACCGAGCTGGAAAAACGAGCCGCCCGCACACGCGAGCAGATCCAAGACCTCACCGCCCGCAATGGCACCCCCGACACCAGGCAGGAACAGCTGGTCTCGGAAGCGGTTGGTTTGGCGGCGGTGCACGGCCCCGGCCTGCGCGTCACCCTCACCGATGCCCCGACCGGCGTGCTGGGCACCCTGCCCGACG
>JAEWEZ010000020.1 GCA_023389045.1 Actinomycetes bacterium | reverse complement strand
GGCCGGGTGGCAGCTCCTCCCCGTCCACGGTGATGTCGGAGAACTCGGGCAGGTGCGCATCGGCTTTGTGATCACCGCTGGAGCCGGCCACTCGGATTTCGAAGCGGTCCGCGTGACGCCGAGAGGTCATCTCGAGGCGCACCAGATCCCCCTCCCGCGTCGCTCTCACCTGCGGTTCCACAAAGACGTCGGTGGCATCCTCTGTCATCATGCCCAGGATGCGACCCCAGGAGGTGCTCGTCGGCGCTACCCATCGCACGGCGCCGGTATCGGCATCCACGAAGGCCTGGACGCGGTGTTGCGCCGGCTGCCCAGCCGCCTGAGTCCACCACACACCTGCGAGGCTCAGCCCCGTCGCACCGATCACTGTTGCGGTGGCGAGCAGGAGGCTTCCCAGGATCCCCGGTGCCCGCTCCCCCGTCGGCCCCAAGGAAACCGGCCCCGAGGACACAGGAGCACGCCCGGGAGACGCGCCCCGCGGCAGGGCGGCATTGCGGCGCTGCACAGCGGCAGATTCGACTGCCGCGGGGCGCGGGCTCAGCAGCGGTAGCGCCGCGGTCATGGTCATTACCACGGTGGCGGCATAGAGGCCGTTGGCGGAGGCGATCCCAAAGTCGATCTGCGTGTCGAGCATCCGCCCGATCATCCAGCCGAGCGGGAGCATCCCGATCACCCGCATGACGAGCCCCGGGGTGGGCGGAAGGAACACGGCCACCAACCCGGCAAGCGCTGCCAGAGCAGTCGGGATAGCAAGCCAGCCCAGCAGCTGCGGCATCGCAGCGGTGCCGATCGCAAGGAGCACAGCGAGCAGCAGCGCGGCCCCGACGCTCACCGCTTCCCGGGACGCAAAGCGGCGCATCTGCCGGTGGACCAGCAGGCCGAGCCCCGCCGCCACAAGGATCTCTGCGACCGCGAAAGCACGCCCACGCACCGGCTCCCCCACCGCATCGGAGAGGATCTGCGGCCAGATCGCCTGCACGGCACCCCACAGCGCCACCGCCGCCACCCCGGCGAACAGCAGCATGAGCAGGAAACTGAGGGCGCCAGCCGCCACACCGCGCAGGGTGAGGAGCCTGCGGCGACGCTGCACCACCGCTCGGACGGCGAGAGCCACCGCTCCGGCCGCAGCCAGGCCCATCACGACGAGACTCGGCAGGTGTATGAGCCCCCACGGCATGGTGGTGGTCACCGACTCGCTCTGCTGCTCGGCCAGCGCTCCGAGGTCGCGGTCGAGCACATCACGGCTGATCGCAAGCACCATATCCCCGTAGTGCTGCACGCTCGCGGGGTCGAGGTTTTCCTGGCTGTCCTGCGGGCTGTGGTACGCCCACGCTTCATCAATCAGGGCGATGTCCATCCCCCACCAGTGGTCATCCTCGCTGTACACCGTGAAGTCGGTGTAGTTGGGGATGAACTGGAACATCGCACCGAAGAAGGATTCGGCTTCCGGGCGCGGCATGGACTGCAGGATGTCCTGCATCGGGCCGGCGGTGCGGGTCACGATCGGGCGTCCCGACATGCCTCGGGCTTCATGGTTGATGACCACGACGGGTTCTTTGAGGTCTCCGAGGGCATCGCGCACGCTGGTTTTCGCGCCGAGCATCCCGAACTCTTCCCCGTCCACCATGAGCACCACGAGGTCATTGCGTTTCGCTTCGGGGCCGAGGGCGCGCACGGTTTCGAGGATCACGGCGATGCCCACTCCGGCGTCGGCCGCTCCGGGGGCGCCGACGACGGTGTCGTAGTGGGTGGCGAGCACGAGCGTTCCGGTCGGATTCGTGCCGGGCCGGGTCACGATCAGGTTCCGGGTGTGACCGGCGCGGGCACGGTTTTTGATCCCGGTGGCACTCACACCTTCGTGGGTGCTGACCTCCAGGCCTTCCTCTTTGAGAGCAGCGTAGATCTCTCGGAAGGCTTCGTACCCCTTGATGCTGCCGACGGTCCGGGGCTCGTCAACGATGGTCCGTGCCGCTTCCGTGGCGCGTGCGGCACTGAACTCGGTCGATTCCGCATCGGCATCCTGCGGGGAGGTGACGGTGCGGGAGAGTCCCGCCAGCACGAGCATCGCGATCAGCACCAGGGCAAGGATCAGGGCGGGTCGCTTGCGCAGGGATCCGACGGGGCCGGCGCGGTTCCCGGTCTCGTCGTGGTGGTGGGGCGGCTGGGCGGTCGGCTCCGTCGCAGACATCATGGGTCGCGATCCTACGGGAGCCGTCATGAAATCGGTATCAAAAACCTTTTCTCAGCAGGCGGGATCGAGCGCGTCCACACCCCAAGGCACGACACAATGCGCTCATGACATCGCGTTCCCCCGCCACCGCCGGCTCCTCCGCCGCGGTTTTCATGATCATCGGCTCCTGCACCTCGCTGCAGTTTGGCGCCGCCATGGCCACCACTCTTTTCCCCGAGATCGGTGCCTGGGGAACCACGGCCCTGCGCCTTGGCCTCGCCGCGCTCGTGCTGCTCCTCATGGTGCGGCCCAAGGTGCGCAGTCTGACGGGGAACCAGTGGTTCGCGATTCTGCTCTTCGGTCTCGTGATCGGCGGCATGAACGGTTTCTTCTATGCCGCGATCGCGCGCATCCCGCTCGGCACAGCGGTTGCCATCGAGTTCCTGGGCCCGCTCGTCGTGGCCGCGCTCCTCTCCACCCGCCGTAGCGACCTGCTGTGGGTTCTGCTCGCCCTCATCGGCGTGAGCCTTTTCGGCCTCGAATCGGCTCTTGGAGCTGCGCAGCTTGATCTGCTCGGCGTTGGCTTCGTGCTGATCGCCGCCTTCTTCTGGGGGCTGTATGTGCTGGTCAGCGCGAAGGTAGGGGAACTTGTGCCGGGGCAGAGCGGGCTTGCCCTCGCAATGACGATCGGTGCGCTCTCGGTGATGCCGATGGGTGCCTGGCGTGCGGCGGAAGCCCTGACCGTGCCGTGGATGATGGGCGCGGCGCTGGGCACGGCGGTGCTCGCCTCGGTGCTTCCCTACATGCTCGAGCTCTCGGCGCTGCGGCGCTTGCCGCGGCATGTGTTCGGCATTCTGCTGAGCCTCGAGCCGGTGATCGCGCTGGCGGCCGGTGTGCTGCTGCTCGGGCAGGGTCTCTCTCTGCTCAGGGTGCTGGCCGCTGTGCTCGTGGTTGCCGCGAGTGTGGGCGTGACGCTCACGGCGCGCCGCAGCGCGCACCCGGGTGAGGAGCCCGACGATGACCCGGCCGGCCAGGACCTGCCGATCCCCACGCACGCCACGGTGACCGGGGAGATTCCGGTGATCACCGAGGAAGACCTCGCCGAGGGCATGATCGATGAGGATGCCCTCGAGGAAGCAAACCCGCAGCTCGGGCACGAGGGTGAGCTAGGCCGCTGACCCGTCGGGCGCCGGGACCCCACCGGGGTTCCCCAGCTGCCCGACGGACCATGCCTCAAGAGACCATGCCTCGACGGGCCATGCCTCAACGGGCCATGCGCCGACGGATCGCGACCAGAGCCCTCAGGCGCGCCCGCCGGGGCGCTGCCCGTCGCGGTAGGAGCGGTTGAGGGCGGAGACGATCGCTTCGAGGGAAGCGCGGGTGATCGACCCGTCGATCCCAACACCCCAGTAGATGCGGTCCCCGATCTCGCATTCCACATAGGCGGCTGCGAGCGAGTCATCGCCCTCGGCCAGGGCGTGCTCGGCGTAGTCGAGGATGCGCACATGCACCTGGTGTTCGGCGAGGGCGCGCACGAAACCGTCGAGCGGACCATTGCCGATACCGGTGATTTCGCGTTCCTCGCCGTTGACAACGAGCTGCACCGTGATGCGGTCGCTGCCTTCCCCGGCGGAGGCCACCTGCACACCACGGAAGCCGTAGCGGCCCCAGCGCTCGGCGGCGTCACCGGCCGGCAGGTATTCATCGCGGAAGGCATCCCACAGAGCCTCGGGCGAGATCTCTCCACCCTCGGTGTCGGTGATGCGCTGCACGATGCCCGAGAACTCGATTTGCAGGCGACGCGGCAGGTCCAGGCCGTGCTCGGTGCGCAGCAGGTAGGCCATCCCACCCTTACCGGACTGCGAGTTCACGCGGATAACCGCCTCGTAGGAGCGGCCCACGTCCTTCGGGTCGATCGGCAGGTATGGAACGCGCCAGACCAGATCGTCACGGGAGACGCCCGCCTTCTCGGCGTCGGCGTCCATGCGCTCCAGGCCCTTCTTGATCGCATCCTGGTGGGAGCCGGAGAAGGCGGTGAAGACGAGGTCGCCACCGTAGGGGCTGCGCTCGGGCACCTTCATCTGATTACAGTGTTCGACGGTGCGGCGCACTTCTTCCAGATCGGAGAAGTCCAGTTCCGGATCGACGCCCTGGCTGAACATGTTCAGGCCCAGGGTTACCAGATCGACGTTGCCGGTACGTTCCCCGTTGCCGAAGAGGCAGCCTTCGATGCGGTCGGCGCCGGCCATATATCCGAGTTCTGCGGCGGCCACGCCGGTGCCGCGGTCATTGTGCGGGTGCAGGGAGAGCACGACTGCCTCGCGTCGATCCAGGTGGCGGTGCATCCACTCGATCGAGTCGGCGTACACATTGGGGGTGGCCATCTCGACGGTTGCCGGGAGGTTGATGATGATCGGGTCCTCGGCGGTCGGCTTGATCACGTCGATCACGGCATTGCAGACACGCAGCGCGTACTCCAGTTCCGTGCCGGTGTAGGACTCGGGCGAGTACTCGTAGGTGATCTTGGTGTCGGGGATCGTCTCTTCGTACTTCTTGCACAGCAGAGCGCCCTGCACGGCAATGTCGAGCACCTGATCTTCATCGGCGCGGAAAACCACATCGCGCTGCACGATCGAGGTGGAGTTGTACAGGTGCACGATCGCATGCGGGGCCCCGTCGATCGCCTGGTAGGTGCGTTCGATGAGGTGTTCACGCGCCTGGGTGAGTACCTGGATCGTGACGTCCTCGGGGATGTGGTCCCCGTCGATCAGGGTGCGCACGAAGTCGTAGTCGGTTTGGGAGGCGGCCGGGAAGCCCACCTCGATCTCCTTGAAGCCCATCCGCACGAGCAGTTGGAACATGCGCAGTTTGCGCTCGGAGTTCATCGGGTCGATCAGGGCCTGGTTTCCGTCGCGCAGATCGACGGCGCACCAGCGCGGTGCTTTTTCGATGCGTTTGCCCGGCCAGGTGCGGTCGGGCAGGTCCACGCGGATCTGCTCGTGGAAGGGAACGTACTTGTGGATCGGCATGCCGGAGGGCTGCTGAACGGCGTGCATGGGGAGCGAACCTCTCGGGTGGGAGCGGGCCTGCGCACGGGGCAGGCAGGGCGAACGGGTCCGGCGAGATCTCTCCGCAACGGGGTGCGGGCCCTGCGTCGAGCGTTGTGCTCCGACGGTGCGTCAGGCCGCGACGCGTGCCGCAACCGAACGCCGACCCCCGCTGCGGCCGCTAAGCAGGAGGCCGCGGGAGGGACGGCGTCCTCGTGGGAGGAGTCGTCGTGTGCTCACGTGTGCACCGTAACACCGTGAGCGGGCCAGACGGTGGAGGTCCAGGGAGCGGACACGCGGCGCCGCCAGAGGAAGCCAGCACCGTCGGAAGAACATAGCGGCGCTACAGGAACCACGAGGCGCGAGAGGGCCGCGATGAGGCGCCGGAGAAAGCGGCTCTAGAAGCCGAGGCGGCCCAGCTGCTTGGGATCGCGCTGCCAGTCCTTGAGCACTTTGACCCGCAGATCCAGGTGCACGCTGCGTCCGAGCAACGCATTGATCTCCTGGCGGGCTGCGGAGCCGACCTCCTTCAGGCGCGAACCGCCACGCCCGATGATGATTCCCTTTTGAGAGTCGCGCTCGACGTACAGGCTTGCGCGCACGACCAGGCGCCCCGTGCCAGGTTCCACCCGTGCGAAGGGGTCGCCATCGCGGGACTGTTCCACCACTTCGTCGACGACCACGGCGATCGAGTGCGGGAGTTCATCGCGCACCCCCTCGAGGGCGGCCTCGCGGATCAGTTCGGCGATGCGGTCATCGCGGCTTTCCTCGGTCAGCTGATCCTCGGGGTAGAGGGCAGGGCCTTCAGGAAGATGCGAGGCGAGAACGTCGATCAGTTCCTCGACCTGCTTTCCGGTCACGGCGCTAATCGGGACGATGTCGTCAACATCCAGGAGTTGATCGACGGCCATGAGCTGTTCGGTGAGGCGATCGCGGGAGACGAGGTCGCCCTTGGTCACGATCGCGACGACGCGCGGGCCGCGGCGCCCCGAGCGCATCTCGGCAAGATCGGCGGCGATATAGCGGTCACCGGGACCAATTGCCTGATCGGCGGGAATGCAGAAACCGATCACATCGACCTCGGCGAGGGTTTCGCGGACGAGGTCGTTCAGCCGCTGGCCGAGCAGGGTGCGCGGGCGGTGCACACCGGGGGTGTCCACCAGCACCAGCTGGAAGGCATCGCGGCTGAGGATGCCGCGGATCGCGCGGCGGGTGGTCTGCGGCTTCGAGGAGGTAATCGCAACCTTCTCCCCCACTAGTGCATTCGTCAGCGTTGATTTGCCGACGTTCGGGCGCCCCACGAAAGCCACAAAGCCGGCACGGTGTGCGGTGTGGTCGGTGGGGGCGGACTGCGGCGCGCTACTGCTCATGTGGAGGGCCTGTCTTCTGGTGGCGGGTCTATAGAGGAGGCGGAGTAGGTCGTGACATTCGGGAGGGGCCGATGGATGGGCGCACGCCCCGGGGCGGGAGGCACCGCGAATGTGTGTCTTCTCGCCGGCGGTGCCCTGTGGCGACCGGGGCTCAGTCTACGGGCTCGCAGAGGGCAGCCTCAGGCGCCGAGAGAGCGTCTTCTCTTACTGGGCTGACTCCGTTTCGTAGGTCCAGTCGTGATGAGAGTCGTCCTGTTGCCCGCGGTCGCGGGCAGGGAGACTGGTCAGATCATGACGAACAGCAGGAAGCGTCACACCCCGGAGCAGGTCGTCCGTCTGCTCGGACAGGCCGACAGGATACTCACCGATGGTCAGGACGTCGCGACGGTATGCCGGGAGCTCGCGGAAGCAGAGCTGGAGAAGGCCGCACTCAAGGAACTGGCTGAGGGAAACTTCTAAGGACGAGTGCCTCACCATCAACAGCTTCTACTCGCTGCTACACGCACAGGTCATCATCAGCGACTGGAAGAACGAGTACAACCACCACCACCGGCACTCCCCGCTCGGCTACCTCATCCCAGCCAAGTACGCTCAGCAGTGCACCCATCAAACGGAAACCGACGACCCACAGAACGTCCGAACCGAATCAAGGGAGCGGCTCACTGACTTTGGCCTGAACAGAACACAGGGGCTGCCGCGCTATCACAGCGCGGCGGCCCTTGCTTGATCTCCCCGAGCGATCGAGCCGGGAAAGTCCTCACGACATCTGAGGATTATTAGTCCTCCGCCTGTTCCTGCTCCTCTTCACGCTGCTCCTTCGCTGCGCGGGAAACCAGCAGGGTAGAGAGCATTTTGCGCCGCCCCGAGGTGCGTTCGGCCACCAGGTGCAGGCCCATCACATCGGCCTCGGCACCCACGATCGGCACCTTCTGCAGGGCTTTGCCGAGCAGACCACCGATCGTGTCCACGTCGTCGTCTTCCAAATCCAGACCAAACAGCTCTCCGACCTCCGAGATGTTCTCGCGGGCCGGCACCCGGAATACCCCGTCGCCGAGGTCTTCGATTTCGGGTTCGCTCCGGTCGTGCTCATCGGCGATCTCACCGACGATCTCTTCGATCATGTCTTCGATGGTGACGATTCCCGCCACGCCGCCGTACTCATCCACGACCACCGAAATGTGTACGCGCGAAGTTTGCATGCCACGCAGCACATCGTCGGCCGGAACGAACTCGGGAACGAAACGTGCCGGGCGCATGATCTCGGTGACGGGCCGGTCAGGGCGCGGATCCCAGGGCGAGTGAATCACCCGGCTGACGTCCTTCACGTACAGGATCCCCAGGAGTTCATCGACGCTCTCACCGATCACCGGCACGCGGGAATACCCCGAGCGTACAAAGAGCCGCATGGCCTTCTGGGCGGTCGCGTCCTTGGAGATCGTGATCATGTCGGGGCGGGGAACCATGAGTTCACGCACGAGACGGTCACCGAGGTCAAAGACGCCGCGGATCATGTCGCGCTCATCGGTCTCGAAGTTCTCGTTTTCGAGGGCACGGTCCATGCTGTGGCGCAGTTCCGCCTCCGTGGCATAGGGGCCACCGGAGACCTTCCCGCCGGGAGTAAAGGCAGAACCGATATGGATCAGCAGACGGGCCGGCGGGCCGAGCACCGTGCGGGTCAGCGCGATGAGCCCCGACATGGAAATAGAAATCTTTTCGGGGTAGCGCCGCCCCAAGGTTCGCGGGGAAACCGACACCCAGATAAAGGACGCCACGCCCGCAACGGCGATAGAGATAAGGGTGGGAACCACCCAGCCTTCCATCCGTTCAAAAACAATGGCGGTAATCGCCACCGCCACGATCGCTTCGGAGAGCATCCGCCCCAGGGTGATCGCGGCCATCGTGTGGCGCGAGTCGTCATGCTGGCGCAGCACCCGGCGACGCAGCCGCTCCGGGCGGTCCTTCTCTTCCAGGGCGCGTTCAAGAGCCACCCGGGAGGTGGAGAGCAGAGCCGAATCGGCAGCGGTCAGCAGCGCGCCAAGGATCATGCCGACCAGCGCGAGCGGAATCAGGACCAGGAGATTGTTCATCGGGGGTGGGCTTGCTTCCAATCCGGGGTGTAAGCGGGTGGGAACCCGCTATCAGTGGGGTGCGCGGGCCGTGGTCATGCACCGCGCGGGGAGGTCAGGCAGTGGGGGCCGACGGGCGGGAGGCCAGAAAGGTCAGCAGCAGTTTGCGCTGCAGGTCAAACATGACCTTCTTTTCCTCTTCCTCGGCGTGGTCGTAGCCGAGCAGATGCAGGATCGAGTGAACCGTGAGCAGCAGCATCTCCTCGACCGCACTGTGCCCCGATTCCGCAGCCTGGCGAGCTGCGACCGTCGGGCACACCACCACATCCCCCAGCAGCCCCTCGGGGGCGGGGGCGTCCTCAGTGCCGGGGCGCAGTTCGTCCATCGGGAAGGAGAGCACGTCGGTGGGGCCGGGAAGGTCCATCCACTGCACGTGCAGGTCCGTCATCGTCTGCTCATCCACGAACAGGATGGACAGTTCCGTGGCGGGATTCAGATGCATCGCCTCGAACACGAAACGTGCCAGATCCACGAACTCCGTCTCATCAATCCGGGTGGTGGTTTCGTTACGAATCTCAATCGTCATGGGGTTCCTTTTCCGCCGGTTTCTTCGTCTTTTCCACCCGTTACTTTGTGGCGCGCTGACGGGACTCGCGATTCCCGTCGGGACCGATTTCCCAGCGCCCATAGGCTTCGACGATGTCGCTCACCAGGCGGTGGCGCACCACATCGCGCGGGGAGAGCCGGCAGAAGGAGATGTCGTCGATCCCGGAGAGCACCTGCTCCACCACGCGCAGCCCGGAGCGCTGCCCGGTGGGCAGATCCACCTGGGTGATATCGCCGGTCACCACCATCGTGGAATTGAACCCGAGGCGGGTGAGGAACATTTTCATCTGCTCGGGCGTGGTGTTCTGCGCCTCGTCCAGAATGATGAAAGCGTCGTTGAGGGTACGACCGCGCATATACGCGAGAGGGGCCACCTCGATCGTGCCGGCACCCATGAGCCGCGGAATCGAATCCGGGTCGAGCATGTCGTGCAGAGCGTCGTACAGCGGCCGCAGATACGGGTCGATTTTGTCGTTGAGGGTTCCCGGCAGGAAGCCGAGCCGCTCCCCCGCCTCCACGGCCGGGCGGGTCAGAATGATGCGGTTGATCTGCTTATCCAGCAGCTGCCGCACCGCCATCGCCACCGCTAGGTAGGTCTTGCCGGTGCCGGCCGGGCCAATGCCAAAGGTGATGGTGGAGGACTCGATCGCCTCGATGTAGGTCTTCTGGCCGAGGGTTTTCGGGCGGATGGTGCGGCCGCGGGCCGAGAGCACCGTGCGCGAAAGCACCTGCTCCAGGCGCTGCCCGTGGGCGCGGTCATCGCCGTACAGATTCGCGGCACGCTGCACAGCCTCGGCGGTCACAGCCTGGCCGGTGGCTGCCAATTCGATCAGAGATCGCATGATGTGTTCGCTGCGGCGCAGGGATTCTTCGGTGCCGCGCAGGGTCACCTGGTGGCCGCGCACATACACGTCGGTATCGGGAACAGTATCCTCGAGGGCCGCGAGGGCCTGGTCGTTCTCGCCGAGCACCTGGAAGGGGCTGAGGTGATCGGGGATCGCGAGGCGGCGTTCATGCACCTCGGGGGTGCGTCCGGGAACGGGGGTGACGTCTGGGGTCACAGCTCTCCTTCTGCGAGCGTCCCGCCCGCGAGGGTGTGTGCATGCACATGGAAAACGGTTTGGCCGGCGCCAGCGCCGGTATTGAAGACGAGCCGGAAGTCGCCATCGGCGTGCTCGCGGGCAATGCGGCCGGCGGTTGCGGTCACATGCGCGAGAAGTTCTGGATCCTGCGAGAGTTCCCGCACGTCACGCAGGTGAGCGCGGGGAACGACGAGGGCGTGCAGGGGTGCTTGCGGATGGAGGTCCTTGAAGACGATCACCTTGTCGTCTTCATGCAGACGTTCCGAAGGGATCTCCCCCGCCACGATTTTGCAGAAGATGCATTCGGGATCGCGGCGGGCGCGCAGCACCGACGGGGCAGGGGCGTTCTCGGTGTCCATGCCCTCCAGTCTACGGTCCCCGCCCGGGGCTGCAGTGGGGGCGTGCGGCCCGTCACGACTCCCAATCACAGGGCCCAATCACAGGGCCGAATCACAGTGCCCAATCACAGGGCCCGATGACACCGTCTGTTCACAGCGCCCTATCACAATGCCCGATCACGACACCTGCCATCCCTCCGACCGCGGGATGCCGGTGAAAGGCACAAGAACTGTTTGAATGTGCGCATGACGAAGATCGGTTTGCTCATCGCCTCCACCCGCCCAAACCGGGTGTGCCTTCCCCTTGCCGAGCATCTGCGTGGCATGCTCGCCGCACGCCACCCGCAGGTGGAGATCGACATGATCGACCTGCAGGAGGTCGCGCTTCCCTCCTTCAATGAGCCCAATCCGCCCAAGAGTGGCGCGGAGAAAACCACCGAGCACGCTCGCGCCTGGGCAGAGCGCGTGGGCGCCCTCGACGGGATCGTGATCATCACCCCGCAGTACAACGGCTCCTACCCCGGCGCCCTGAAGAACGCTGTGGACTATCTGCACGCTGAATGGGGCAATCTGCCCGCCGTGATGATCGGCTACGGCTGGCGTGAAGCGGTCGAACTGCTCGAACTGCTCGACCGCCTCATGAACTGGGTGGGCGCCGATGTGGTCACCGGGATTGGCCTGAAGCTGCTCGAAGATGTTTCCCGCGAGGGCGAGGTGACTCTGCGCGAGGAGAAAGCCGAGCTTGTGAACCGCGCCCTGCAGGAACTGGTGGACCGCGCCGCGGCCCGCGCCCTTAGCTCCAGCGCCCCAGCAGCGAGCTGAGCACAGCAAGAGCGGCTGGGCCCGCTGTCGAGGATCGTAGAACCTCCGGGCCCAGCAGCACGCTCCGCGCCCCCGCGCCCCGTAGTGCCTGAAGTTCCTCCTGGCTGATTCCCCCTTCGGGGCCGACGAGAACCAGGATCTGCGGGGCCGTGGAGGCAGCGATCTCCTCCCGCAGCGCCATCAGCGCAGAGGATTCCTGCTCATGCAGAACCAGGGCAAGGGCGCCCTGCTCGCAGCGTTCCTGGATGAGGGCGGTCAGAGCACGCGAGTCCACGGCGGCCGCAACCTGCGGAACACCCCGTCGGCGGCACTGCTTCACCGCGGCACGCACCATCGATTCCCACTTCTCGCGGCCCTTCTCGAGTTTCGGTCCGCGCCATACCGACACCGAACGCTGCGCGATCCACGGAATGACCTCATCCACCCCGAGTTCGGTGGCAGATTCCACGGCCTGCTCATCGCGGCCCCCGGTGGCAAGAGCCTGCACCAGCACGAGCCGCGGTGTGCGCTCCACCGGCGCGGAAGGTGCTTCCTCCAGCACGAGGTCCAGCGCTTCCTTACGTGCGGCGGTGACAGTGGCGGGCGCCTGCCGCCCGGCATGATCGGTGAGCAGCAGCCGCTCCCCCACCCCGATCCGGGCAACCTTAGCGGCATGGCGACCCTCCGGCCCCGCAAGCTGCATCGTGGTGCCAGCCTCGGCGGTGGCGAGGGTGTCGTCGTCGATGAGGAAAGCGGGCGGGGTGGTCGGCACGGGTCCTCCAGAGTCGGGATGACGAGGGCTGAAGCTCAGAGGTCGCGGAAGGCGTCGCGCAGTTTCTGGAAGGGGCCCTGCTTGCGGCCACGCTGCGCCTCATCGCCGCGGAGGCGAGCGAACTGTTCGAGGAGTTCACGCTCCTGCTCGCTGAGGTCCTGCGGGGTGAGCACCGCGAGTTTGACGCGCAGGTCGCCGCGCTTTTCCCGGCGCAGCGGTGTCACACCGAGCCCCTTGAGAGTGACCTCATCACCGGTCTGGGCACCGGCACGGATCTCCACCTGCTGTTCCCCGTCAAAGGTGTCGAGCGGAACCACAGCGCCGAGGGCGGCCGAGGTCATGGGGATGCTGAGATGCGCGACCAGGTCATCCCGCTCGCGCGTAAAGATCTCGTGCTCTTCGACTGCCAGTTCCACGAAGAGGTCGCCGGAGGGACCACCGGCTTCGCCCACTTCACCTTCGCCACGCAGCTGCACGCGCGTGCCGTGCTCCACGCCCGAGGGGATGCGCACGGTGACGGTGCGGTCGGCAACAGTCCGGCCACGCCCGGCGCACTCCGGGCAGGGGCTCTGAATCACGTCACCGTGGCCTTCACAGGTCGGGCAGGGCGCCATGGTCATCACCTGGCCGAGCAGGGACTGCGCAACCCGCTGCACATGCCCGGAGCCGTGGCAGGCGCTGCACGGGGTGGGGGTAGTCCCCGTGGCGCAGCAGGAACCGGAGCAGGTGGCGCACAGAACGGCGGTGCGGAAGGTGATCTCCTTTTCGGCGCCGAACACCACATCGCGAAGGTCAATGCTCACGCGGCGCAGCACATCGCCGCCGCGGCGACGGCGCGGGATCGGCCCCTGGTTACGGCCGCGCATGCCAGAGGCACCGGCGAACATGTCGAAGATATCGGCGAAGTCGAAACCACCACCGCCGAAGCTACCCATGCCGGGGCCGCCACCCATGTCATAGGCGCGGCGCTTCTCAGCATTGGAGAGCGTCTCGTAGGCGTGGGAGATCTTCTTCAGCTGCTCCTGCGCCTCCGGATCCGGGTTGATATCCGGGTGCAGGGCGCGGGCCTTCTTCTGGTAGGCCTTCTTGATTTGCTCGCGGGTAGCGTCGCGGGACACACCAAGCAGGTCGTAGTAATCGTCGTTCACAGGGGCGTTTTCCTCGTGAGGGTCTGGGGTGGATAGCTGGGGCGGGCGCGCCCCGCACGCTCAGGGCGGGGGCGGCGCTACTCCAGGAAGCGGGAGACGTAGCGGGCTACGGCCTGCACCGTGGAGATGCCTGTGACGTAGTCCATGCGGGTGGGGCCGAGGATGGCGACCTGACTGCCGGGGCGGTAGCCGGCGCCGACCACGGCAGCCTGGGTGAGGGCCTCATCGCGGATCTCCCGGCCGATGCGCACCTGCACCGCGCCGGGTTCGGTGTGCATTTCCGTGAAGAGCCGCAGGAGCACGAGTTGTTCTTCGAGCACGTCCAGCAGGGGTTCAACCTCTCGGGAGAAGTCCGCTGCGGAGCGGGCGATATTGGCGGTTCCCGCCATCACGATGCGCTCCTCGGTGCGTTGCGCGGCAAGAATGCTCACAGCCTCGACAACTTCCGCGGTGGCCGGGCGATCTCGCTCCGGGGTTGCATCGACGAGGTCCGCGAGGGCGGGCCCGAGATCGGTCACCTCGCGCTCGGCCACCGCACGGTTCAGACGCCCACGCAGGTCCTCATAGAACGCGGCGTCCTGGGGGCTGAGCAGGGGGATGGTGCGCTGATCGACGCGGCCGGCCTCGGTGATCATCACGACCAGCAGCAGCTGCTCCGCGACTTTCACCAGTTCCACATGCTTCACGCGGGCCTGACGATGCAGGGGGTACTGCACCACCGCCACCTGATGTGTGAGCTGCGCCAGCAGGCGCACCGTGCGGGTGAGCAGGTCATCTACGTCGCCGGCTTCCGCGAGGAAGGCGTGGATGGCGCGACGCTCAGCCGCCGAGAGCGGTTTAACCGTCGCCACGTGATCCACGAAGGCGCGGTAGCCCTTATCGGTGGGGACGCGGCCCGCGGAGGTATGGGGCTGGGTGATGAGGCCTTCGTCTTCCAGCACCGACATGTCATTGCGCACGGTGGCAGCAGACACGCCCAGGTCGTGCCGCTCCAGCAGGGATTTGGAGCCGACGGGTTCGCGGGTGGCGACGTAGTCCTCGACGATGGCGCCAAGGATCTGCAGTTTGCGGCTGTCCGTTGCTCTCACCTCCTGGGGAACGACGCAGCGGTGCACGCTCGACGGACACAGGGAGCGTGGGCACATGGCTGGCACTTGGACTGGCCGAGTGCTAAGTCTACGCATCCTGCGGCCAGGTTCCAGGAAGCCCGCCTCGGAGGTGAGACAGCTCGCGCCCTCTCGGCCCTGCATCCCACGACATGCGGGGCGAGGCCGGTACGGTGCCCTCGTGTCACCCGCTTCTTCCCCGCCCCCGCGCCGCCCCAGCAGCGGCTCTGCCGCACGCGGCGCCCGTCCCGTCGGTTCCTTTGATCGCTACGGGCAGGATGTTCTTGCCTCCGGACCACCCGCCCATCACCGTCGGCGCCCCATCGCACGGGACGTCCCCGTGGCCCGCGACCTGGTGGTCGAGGAGGCAAGCACCGGTTTCACCGGTGCCATCACGCGCCTGGAAAAGATCGCGGGGCAGGTGTGCGTGGAGTTGGAAGACGGCCGAGGAGTGCGTCGGTCCTTCCCGCTCGGCCCCGGTTTCATGATCGACGGGAAACCCGTCGTGCTCGTGCGCCCCACACCCCAGACAACGAAAACGCCCCAGCGCTCCGCGAGCGGATCGGTGTATGTGCAGGGCGCCAAGGCACGCACCGCCCGCGCCTCCCGTATCTGGGTGGAAGGCAAGCACGATGCGGAACTCGTGCAGAAGGTGTGGGGTCATGACCTGCGGATCGAGGGGATCGTGGTTGAGATGCTTGACGGTGCCGATCACCTTGCCGAGCGGGTCCGTGCCTTTGAGCCGTCCCCCACACGTCGGCTGGGCGTTCTCGTGGACCACCTCGTGCCCGGCTCCAAGGAATCCCGGATCGCCGAGGAGGTGATGCGTCTTCCCGGTGCGAGCGGCAACGTGCTGATCCTCGGGCACCCCTATGTGGATGTGTGGCAGGCTGTGCGTCCCGCCCGACTGGGGCTGACGGCGTGGCCGCATGTGCCCCGCGGAACCGATATCAAAGTGGGCACCCTGCAAGCCCTCGGCTGGCCGCACCGCGATCAAGCAGATATTGCGGAAGGGTGGCAGCGGATCCTCGCGCAGGTGCGTTCCTACGCCGATGTGGAAGCAAGCCTCTCGGGGCGGATCGAAGAACTCATCGACTGGGTCACCGCGATCGACTAAAGCTGCACCGCGAGACGTGCTCTTGTGGATGCGGTCTATCCCGGGAAAATAGTGGCTACAGTGGCCATGCCCTGCCGATGGCTCTTCAAGGAGAAATGACGATGAACCAGCAGCCCATGTCCCAGCCGGGGATGCAGGGATCCGGCTCGTGGTCGGACACCCCGCCTCCCGGGATCAAGGGCGTCAGCGATGCCCCCATGATCGGTGCGCCGCTGACTGACTCTGACGCAAAAATGTGGGGAATGCTCGCGCAGCTCTCCGTGTTGATTGGAACCTTCTTCGCCATCTTTGGCTGGGTGGGTCCGCTCATCATCTATCTGGTCTACCACGACCGAAACCGTTTCGTGCGCTACCAGGCGGCTGAGGCTCTCAACGGCGCTATCAGCGTATTTGTACTCAACATCGCCATTTTCATCGCTGGCACGATTCTCACTATCGTGTCCTTTGGCCTGCTGAGCTTCGCCCTTTTCCTCGTCTACATTCCGGGAATCGTGCAGATGGTGTTCGCGATCGTCGCGGCGGTCAAGGCGAATAACGGCATCTGGTGGAACTACCCGGTGAACCTGCGCCTGATGAAGTGAGAACTCTCAGGCGAGCAGATCGCGGGTCACGGCATCAGCCATGAGCCGCCCGCGTCGCGTGAGAACCAGCAGCCCCTGCGCGGCCGCCTCGGCATCCAGGTGGCCGCGCTGCACATGCACGGGAATCGCATCGCGGCCCTCGACGGGGATTTCCTCCACGCTGAGCCCATCGCGGATACGCAGCTGCAGCATGACCGTTTCCATCACCTGCTCCTCGGCGGTGAGGTGCTCACTCTCCTGCACCGGGAGTTCGCCGGCGTTCACCATCTGCGCATAGCGGCTGGGGTGCTTCACATTCCATGCCCGCATACCGGCACGGTGCCGGTGCGCGCCGGGGCCGATCCCCCACCAGTCTCCGCCCTGCCAGTAAGCAAGATTGTGGCGGCACCGGTGCTGCTGTGAGCGCGCCCAGTTGGATACCTCGTACCAGTCAAGGCCCGCTGCGGAAGCAAGATCATCGACGAGTTCGTATTTCTCGGCCATATCGTCGGGATCCGGAGCCGGGATCAGACCCTTGCGCAGATTGCGTGCCATCGCGGTGTTTCCCTCGATGATGAGGGAGTAGGCCGAGAGATGATCCACCCCGCAGGCGAGCGCGGCACGCACCGAGGTTTCTACATCGGAGACACTCTCCCCCGGCGTGCCGTAGATCAGGTCGAGAGACACCTGGAGCCTTGCCTCGCGCGCCCACTGCACCGCCTGTGGCACACGCTCCGGGTCGTGGGTGCGATCCAGGGTTGCGAGCACCCGGCGAACCGCTGACTGCATCCCGAAGGACACGCGGGTGAAGCCGCCGTCGGCCAGTTCCTGCAGGGAATCGCGGCTGACCGAATCCGGATTGGCCTCAGTCGTCACTTCCACGTCGGGTGCGAAAGGCACCAGGGAACGCAGATGGTGCAGCATCCGCACCAGCTCTGCCGAGGGCAGGAGCGTCGGCGTGCCACCCCCGATAAAGACGGTGCGGATCTGCCGGTACTCAAAGCCGGCGGCGCGGTCGTCGGCGAGAACCAAATCCATTTCGCGCATGGCCGCGTCCGGGAACTCCCGCTGCGAGCCCCCTCCGCCGAGTTCCGTGGCGGTGTAGGTGTTGAAATCGCAGTAGCCGCAGCGCGTGGCACAGAAGGGAACGTGCAGGTAGACGGAGAGGTCTCGCCCGCTTTCATTCCGACCCACGTGGTTGCGGGCAGTGTCAATCAGCGCGGACTCGGCTCCGTCGGGACAGCTCACAGGCTCAGTGCTCATCGGCCAGTCGAGGTGAGCGCCGCGGGAAAGGTCGCTTCGGGTTTCTCCCGACGCAGAGCCGTCAGACAGCTACGCACCTGCGAGGTGTACAGGACCGTCTGTGTATCCTGCGCCCAGTCCAGCAGGGCACGCGCCTGGCGGGCATCCACTCCGCGGAAGGTATCGCCGACGCTCACGCCATGCTCGGGCCGGGGTAATTCCTCGATGACGTCACCAGCAC
The DNA here is from genome assembly GCA_023389045.1 of Actinomycetes bacterium. Classification (GTDB taxonomy): domain Bacteria; phylum Actinomycetota; class Actinomycetes; order Actinomycetales; family Dermabacteraceae; genus Brachybacterium. The sequence continues at coordinate 7,453 of JAEWEZ010000020.1, read as the reverse complement.
CGATCGTGCCGGGAGTGACGACACGGAAGTAGGCGCCGCAACGGCCGTTCTCCGTGAAGCGGCGTGGAAATCGTGGATCGCCCATCCAGTCGGCGAAAGTTCGGCAGGGGTCGCGTCGGCAGCTCGCTTCCAGCACAGCCGCGCCGATGCGCCAGCGCTGACCCACCAGCACCTCGTCGGTGTCGATCCCGAGAGTGACGAGGTTTTCTCCAAAGAAACCGTCGGGAAAATCGCGTCCTTCTGTAGCCGCGATCTGTTCGCGGGTTTCTCGGGAAAAGGCGTACACGGCTTTGAAGAGACCACCGTGATGCTCGGTGTCTCCCTGGTGATCACCCTCGAAACCGTACTCATCCACAGGTACGCGGTGAGCGACCGGCAGCTTATTAATCCCGGAGGAGATCCCACTGGTCGGGGCCTCAAAACGGGTACGTGGAAGGCACACTGCAGCGATCAGCGGCGCAGAGTCCAACCCCTCGTGGCCCGTCAACCCCGAGGTCACTTCTTCTTGCCGTCCTTGCCGTCACCGGCATCGGAGGAGAGCGCCGCAATGAAGGCTTCCTGCGGCACCTCGACCGAACCGATGTTCTTCATGCGCTTCTTGCCCTCTTTCTGCTTTTCGAGCAGTTTGCGCTTACGGGAGATGTCACCGCCGTAGCACTTGGAGAGCACGTCCTTACGCATCGCCCGAATGTTCTCGCGGGCGATGATGCGCGAACCGATCGCAGCCTGAATCGGCACCTCGAACTGCTGGCGAGGGATCAGCTTCTTGAGCTTACCGGCCATTTCCACGCCGTAGCTGTAGGCCTTATCGCGGTGCACAATCGCGCTGAAAGCATCCACCGGCTCGCCCTGCAGAAGCATGTCCACCTTGACGAGGTCGGCGGCCTGATCACCGCTCACGTCGTAATCCAGGGAGGCATAGCCGCGGGTGCGGGACTTGAGCTGATCGAAGAAGTCAAACACGATTTCGGCCAGCGGCAGGGTGTAGCGCAGTTCCACGCGGTCTTCGCTGAGATAGTCCATGCCGAGCAGGGTGCCGCGCTTGGACTGACACAGTTCCATCACCGCGCCGATGAACTCGGCGGGCACCAGGATGGTGGAGCGGGCCACCGGTTCGCGGATCTCCCGCACCTTGCCCTCGGGGAAGTCCGAGGGGTTCAGTACCTGCACCTCGGTGCCGTCCTCCATGGTCACGTCGTAGATCACGGAGGGGGCGGTGGAGATGAGGTCGAGGTCGAACTCGCGTTCCAGACGCTCACGCACGATCTCCAGGTGCAGCAGCCCGAGGAAGCCCACGCGGAAACCGAAGCCAAGAGCGGTGGAGGTTTCCGGTTCGTAGTTCAGGGCGGCGTCATTGAGTTTGAGCTTGTCGAGGGCGTCGCGCAGATTCGGGTAGTCCGAACCGTCGATCGGAAACAGACCCGAGAACACCATCGGCTTCGGATCGGAGTAGCCCTCCAGGGGCTCGCTGGCGCCGCGCACAGCGGTGGTGACCGTGTCACCCACCTTCGACTGGCGCACGTCCTTCACACCGGTGATCAGGTAGCCCACCTCGCCGGGGCCGATCCCGCTGGTCGGCATGGGTTCCGGGGAGATCACGCCGATTTCGAGCAGTTCATGCTGCGCGCCGGTGGACATCATCTGGATCCGGTCGCGGGCCTTCAGTTCCCCGTCGACCACACGCACGTAGGTGACCACGCCGCGGTAGGTGTCGTACACGGAGTCGAAAATCATGGCGCGGCAGGCAGTTTCTTCCTGCCCCTCGGGGGCTGGCAGGGTGCGCACCACGTGGTCGAGCAGTTCGGGAACACCCACGCCGGTCTTGCCAGAGACCCGCAGGACCTCCTCGGGGTCCACGCCCACGAGCTGGCTGATCTCGGCGGCGTACTTATCGGGGTCAGCCGCGGGAAGGTCGATCTTGTTCAGCACCGGGATGATGGTCAGATCGTTTTCCATCGCCAGGTACAGGTTCGCGAGGGTCTGTGCCTCAATGCCCTGGGCGGCATCCACCAGCAGGATCGCGCCCTCGCAGGCGGCCAGGGAGCGGGAGACCTCATAGGTGAAGTCCACGTGCCCGGGGGTGTCGATCATGTTCAGGGCGTAGTTTTCGCCATCCACCTGCCAGGGCATGCGCACTGCCTGGGATTTCACGGTGATGCCGCGTTCGCGTTCGATGTCCATCCGGTCCAGGTACTGGGCCCGCATGGCGCGTTCATCGACCACGCCGGTCAGCTGCAGCATGCGGTCGGCCAGGGTGGATTTGCCGTGGTCGATATGCGCGATGATGCAGAAGTTGCGGATCTGCTCCTGCGGGGTGGAGGCGGGACGGGTGTCCGTGGCCTCATCGGGCGAGATCCTGGGAGTCACCGGCGGGGGTCCTTTCGTCGGCGGGTGGAGGGGGCACAGTGTCTCGCTCCATCACGGTGATGATGGGGCGCAGACGTGTCGCATCGTGAGCGCAACGCTCATCGTCTCATGGGGCCGTGGCCTTCGTGCAGCGTGCGCGTGGTGATCCCTGCCAAGCTTGCGGCGGGGAGGAGACGGGAACGGCGTGGGCGGCGTGGCGGTTGACGGCAGTGACGCCTTACGGCAGCGCCGGATGGAAATAGGCCACACCGAGGGCGCGAGTAACAGCGCCGGTGACCATCTGCATCTGCTCCATCTCCTGATCGACATCCTCCAGGATGTCTTCGAGGGAGCGGAAGCGCAGGCTGGCGAGCGCCCGCCCGATCATGCGTCGGGCCGGGTCCTCGGTGCCCATCCGGTCACAGGTGTGTCCGTGTATCTTCGCCAGCAGGTACAGCGCCTCATCGCACTGGTTCAGGCAGTGCGCGAGGGAGCGCGGGAAGATCGAATCCTGCAGCGGGAAGCCGATTGCATCGCGTGCGCTGACCTGCCCGCGGTAGGAGCGGATGTAGGCCTCATGGGCGCTGCAGGTGCGCAGCAGCATCACGGCTTCTGCATCGGTGGGGCTTGCCGGTTCGTTTGTCAGCCTTCTCTGATGGAATGGTTGAGCAGCGTGGCATGGCGGCAGGTTCGTCAGCCCCGCCCGTCGGTTTCCACCCCAGCCAGGAGTGCTCGTGTCTCTCGGATCGCGTTTCTCATCTCTGCTGCGCAACACCACCTCGAATCCGCTGGTGCGGCGCCTGGCGCGGAGCCTTGGGCGTTCGGCGGTGCGTGCGCTCACCCAGGACCGCAAGGGCCCTGCCGGTAAGGGCAGGAACACCCCGTATTCGGGTCACGATTCCCGGGGACGTGCCGGGAATGGTGCGGGGCACGACCGTGGGGGCCGACGGGGTGGTGCCTCGGCAGTTCAGGAGGATCGCAGCGCCTTTGCGCTCGCTGACCGTCGCGCCTCCACTCCCCCGCCGCTCACCTACGCCCCGCACCGCGATGAGCATCCCGATCCGGGCGAAGTGGTCTGGGCCCGGGTGCCCTTTGAAGAAGACATCACCCGCGGCAAGGACCGGCCCGTGCTGGTGATCGCGGAGGAAGACGCCCGCGCCGGCGGGTCCGACGGGCGCGGCGAGGTGCTGATCGCGCTCATGCTCACGTCCCGTGACCGTGCGCAGACGGGACGCAGCACCACCGATGAGCACGGCTCCACCTGGGTGGATATTGGCAGCGGCCCGTGGGATAGCAAGGGCCGCCCCTCGGAGGTGCGCGCGGATCGTCTGCTGCGGATCGACCCGCAGGCCGTGCGTCGCGGCGGCGGGCGCCTGGATGAGAAGCGCTTTAGGCGGGTTGCCCAGGCGGTGCTGCAGACGCACGGGTGGTGACAACAATGGCGGCACCGACGGTGATGCGGCGGTCGATACGGCGGGAGGTCTCAGGGCGAGCGTCGAGGCCACTCAGGGTGTGGCACGTAACGCACGCCACCTCGGCTTCTCGTGACCGCGTCGGTGCTGCTCTGGTAGCGTTGCACCTCGTATGTGTGACATACCGTTCGGTGTGCGCTCACCGTCGACCCCACCGTGTCAGGGTGCGGCGGATCGTGCGCCCCGGGCGAGTAACCGTGGCAGCAGCCCGGATACGGCGTCTCCAGGCGACACCCCACCGCCCGTCCCCGTCGTTCCCGGTCCCTCCGCCGCTGCGGATGTTCCACCTCCAAGCACAAGAGAGAAGTCTCCGTGGCAAACATCAAGTCTCAGATCAAGCGGAACAAGACCAACGAGAAGGCTCGCCTGCGCAACCGCGCGGTGAAGTCCGAGCTGAAGACCTACGTGCGCAAGGTTCGCGCCGCCGCCACCGCCGGTGACGCCGAGGCAGCGACCAAGGCCATGAAGGCCGCTTCGCGCAAGCTCGACAAGGCCGTCTCCAAGGGTGTGATCCACAAGAACCAGGCCGCCAACCGCAAGTCCGGTCTGGCCAAGCTGGTTGCCAAGATCGGCGCCTGATTCTGGATATCCCGGTCAGCCGCTGAGCTGAACCACACGAGGAGCCCCGTACACCGAGGTGTGCGGGGCTCCTCGCATGTATGGGGATCGCGTGGGCCGGGCTCGCGAGTGCCGTACCGCATGTGCCGTGGGAAAGTCCTGGCGGGTGAAAGCTCTGGCCGATGAAGAGTGCCTGGCTGCTCAGCGGGCGCGGCGGGCGCGGCAGATCTCCATGACCATCCGCTGCAGCGACCACTGCGGGTCGCGCCCCGCGCCCTTTACCTCGTGATCGGCGCGCGCTACCGCTTCGATCGCACGGGCGAGTGCCCGATCATTCCAGCCGCGGGCATCGCGGCTCAGGTTGCGCAGCATCCAGTCGGGCATCCCAAGCGATGCCCGGTTCACCCCGGGTGCAGTGACCTTCGCGAGGGACCGCACTTTGGAAGCAATCGCCGCGACCATTGGAACGGGATCCACCCCCGTCAGATGCGCCTGCTGCAGCAGTTGCAGGGCTTCCTGCTCGCGGCCCGCGATCGCCGCATCGGCCACGGCGAAGGCGGTGGATCCCACGCGCCCAGCCGTGAGGTGGTGCACCTGCGCCACGCTCACGGGGGTGGGTTCCGCACCCGGTTCTGGGGCGGTGTCGGAGATGAGCTGACGGGAGATCGCCGCGAGTTCCGAGAGATCTGTGCCGAAGGCATCCACGAGAGCGGCCGCTGCCTGCGGTTGGATGCGGCGCCCGGCACGCGCGAACTCTGACGCGACGAAGGCCTGCTTATCGGCGGCGCGTTTCATGGGCGTGGCGGGGACGCGCGGGGTTTTCGCTTTCTTCAGCGCATCCAGGAGTTTCTTGCCGCGGTTGCCGCTGCGGTGCACGAGTACGAGCGTCACATCGGGTTCGGGTCGCGGCAGGTACTCCAGGATCTCGAGGATCAGGGCATCGGGGGCGTTTTGCAGTTCGGGCACGAGCACGAACCGCGCCTCGCCGAAGAGGGAGGGGCTTGCGACGGCTGCGAGGGTGGAGCCGCTCTCCCCGGGGATGTCGTGGAAGGCCACGTCGGGGTCGCGCTGGCGGGCGAGATCCTTCAGGCGTTCCACGGCGCGTTGCACGATCAGGCTTTCCTGGCCTTGGATCAGGACGATGGGAGCAAGATCGACGCTGTGCCATTCCACATCGCTCATGGCGTGCTCCCTTCCCTGATCGCGTATTCCTCCGGCAGCGGTTCTGGCGCCACTACCGCTGCCTGATCCTATCGAGCGGGGCCGACAGCTACGCCCGCCGTGTGGTCGGTGACGGGCAGGATCACGGTGCCGTCGCGGTCGGTGCGGAAGGTGCGCCCCGCATTGCGGTCGAGCATCGCGAGCAGTGATGGCGTGGGATGCCCGAAATCATTGTGTTGTCCGACGGTGACCAGCGCGACCTGTGGCGCGAAGTGGGTGTACAACGGCTCGTACTGGCGACCAGAACCGTGATGCGCCACCTTCAGGATGTTCACCGCTGCGGGGTTCAAGGCGGCGAGTTCCTTTTGCGCTCTGGGCTCAAGATCGCCAAGTGCCGCGAGCGTGGTCCCATCTGCCCAGGTGGCGCGGATCGAGACGGAGCAGTCATTGGCAAGCGACCCCTCTCCCCCGCTGTCCTCTCGGGCGGCGACACTGTGCACGTGCTCGGCGTTCAGCGGCCAGATGACCTCGATGCCGAGCCCATCGGCATTCCAACGGTGCCCGCGGGTGACGTGACGGGTGGGGACCTGCGGCACGGCGCCCTCCACAGCCTCCGGAAGGGGGCAGAGCCACTGCTCACGTGGCGCCCACTGTCCGCGAAGCGCACCGCTTCCCCCGACGTGGTCGGCATGGGGGTGGGTGAGGATCAGCAGGTCGATGCGTGGGATCTTGAGCAGACGGAGGCATTCTTCGAGTGGTTCCGGTTCCGGACCGGTATCCACGAGCACGGTCAGGGAGTTTTCCGCGCCGCTGCCGCTACGCAATAGCACCGCATCGCCCTGGCCGACGGCGCAGGCAGCAACCCGCCACTGCTGCGGGGCCGGGAGCGGCAGCAGGTTCCACAGCGGCGGGGCAAGGGCCGCCACCAGAACCGCCGCGAGGGCGAAGCGAACGAGCGGGGATCGCCGCAGCGCGACCGCGGTGATGACAAGGATGAGGCCCAGCACCGCGAGTACGGCCCCGGTCGCTCCACCCGGCACGGGGATGGCTGCACCGGGGAGGGCGTCTGCTGTATGCGCCACGAGGAGCACGAGATGTGCGGCCCCGGCAGCCACCCACACCAGGGTCGTGGCCGCCGGGAGCCACAGCAGGGCCAGTGGCAAGGACAGCAGGCCAAGCACGGTGACCGGTGCGATCAAGGGCGCGACGAGCATATTCACGGCCACTGTCCAGAGGGAGATCTCCGGGGCGAGCAGGATCAGCACGGGGGTGCACACGGCCTGTGCGAGAAGGGGAACGGTGAGGATGAGCGCGGCCGGAACGGGAATGCGTTCGCCGCTGATTGCGTGGAGTGCCCGCGCTGCCGGGGGTGCGCCGATCAGGATGGCCCCGGTAGCGAGGGCCGAGAGGAGGAAGCCGATGGAGGTGGCAGTGAGCGGGTCGAGCAGGGACCACAGCAGCACGGTGGCGGCAAGCGCCGCAACCGGTGAGGCGGGCACTCCGAGGAACCGCGCAATGAGCAGCGGGGTTGCCATGGTCGCGGCACGTTGGACGCTGGGCTCCTCCCCCACGAGCCACACATAGGTGGCCATGGCGAGAGCAGCGGCAAGCAGACGGGGTCGCCGGCGCACGCCCAGCAGAAGCAGCGGGGTGAGCACGGCGGCGATCACGATAGCGAGGTTGCCTCCGGAGACGGCGACCAGGTGGCTAATGCCGGCCCGGCGCATCACCTCTTCGGTCGCGGGGCTAAGCCCCTCCGTATCGCCGATGGTGATGCCACGGACGAGGGCGGCTTCATCGGCGGGCAGGGTGGCGGTGGCCCGTCGGATCCCTTCTCGCAGCGCCTCGCGCGGCGCCTGGAGGATCCCACCGACCCCGTCGGGATCGTGGGCTTCTGCACCGCTCACGGTGAGAAC
>JAEWEZ010000003.1 GCA_023389045.1 Actinomycetes bacterium | reverse complement strand
ACGCTGATCAGTACTGATCAGAGGGTCAGTACTGATCAGCGGTGGTCACCACGTATCAGTGCTGGTCCAGGAGCCCATCGCGCAGCGCTGCCGCCATGGTCGGCGTGACCGGCAGACGGGGGATGATCGTCGCCTGGAAGGCGTGGTAGATGTCCGGCTTGCCCGGCCAGGTCTTGCCCTGCGGCTCATTGTCCGCATCCAGCTCATGGAACCAGGAGCCGCCATTGGCATCCAGCAGGAAGGTGGAGATGTACTCCCACCACTGCTGGTAGCGCTCAGCCCACACCCGGTCGCCGGTCACGCGATACATCACCGCTGCCGCGCCGACCGCCTCAGCAGCCACCCAGTGCATGCGCTCACTGGCCATCGGGGAACCATCCCAGTCCACGGTGTACACCCAGCCCGGTTTCCCGTCGGCCCCGAAGGACGCTGCCGACTTCTCCATCAGCGCGGTGGCTGCCTCCAGCATCCACGCCGGAGCCTCGCCTTCCAGCTCGATCAGCGCGGCCCGTGCATGCAGCACCAGGCGTGCCCACTCGATCCAGTGGCCGATCGTGGCGCCGTAGGGGCGGAACGGATGGTTCGGCTCCTCCCGGTTGTAGTCCAGCAGCGGCTTCCAGTTCACATCGAAGTGCTCCGGGAGAGCCCAGTCATTGGCGCGGGCGAACTCGTCGATTGCTCGGGTCATGATGCCCACCGCGCGGTCGAGCCAGCGGCGCTCACCGGTCACATCCGCGGCAGCCAGAAGCGCCTCGACCGTGTGCATATTCGCGTTGATCCCGCGGTACTCCTCGCAGTTTTCAAAAGCGCGGTCGAAGGTGTCCACGCTCATGCCCGCTGCTTCGTCGAAGAACTTCTCGTCGAGCACCGCAAGCGCCTCATCCAGCAGCTTCTGCGCTCCGGGACGCCCCGCCGCCGTGGCAGAAGCGGCCGCGAGAACCACGAAGGCATGCGCATAGGCCTGCTTGGTGTCATCCACCGGCTTCCCATTGGCCACGGCAGCAAACCATCCGCCGTGCTCACGGTCGCGGAAGACGGTCTGCAGGGACCGCACGCCATGATCGGCAAAGCGCCCGAAGTCGGGGCGGCCCATCATGTGCCCGAGCGAGAAGCAGTGCGTCATGCGGCAGGTGACCCACAGCTCCGCGGGGCGCTCCAGATCCGGTTCGCCCTCCTCATCCAGCCAGGCGAAACCGCCATCTTCGCGCAGCGACTCCGAGCCGAAGACGAGCAGCTCATCGCCCTCACCTTCCAGCCAGGTGGTGTGGGCGGGAAGGTCAAGCCAGGTCGCGGGGGTGCGGGTGGTCGGTCCAGCAGCCATCGAAGATGCCTCATCTCGCAGTTCGTAACGACGCGCGGCCTCCTGGGCCTGCGCAGTGGTCGGGCCCGGTTCAGGGGTCAGGAGCACCTCGCGGTAATACTTCAGCTCCTGAATGGACTCGCGGATATCCGCCAGCGCGCGATGCCCACCGTGCTTGGCCGGGGTGTTGTAGTAGACCCGCGGGAACCACCGCTTGGCCAGCTCTTTCAGACTGGAAACGTCGATCGTGCGGTAGGAGAGCCACTGCGCGAACTGCGGCACGTCGCGGTCGAGGAAAACCCTGTCGGTGCCCACGCTGTTCCCTGCGAGCGGCGCCTTGCCCTCCTCGGGGCAGTGCTCCTTCACATAGGCCAGGCACTTCTCCTGGGCTTCCTCGAGGGTCATCCCGCTCTCGAGTTCATCGAGCAGACCCGAGGTGGTGTGCATGGTGCGCACAAAGTCGTTCATCTGTTCCAGAGCCTCAGCGGGCGGACGAATCACCACGTCCACCCCGTCTCCGAGGATGTTCAGATCAGCGTCGGTCACGAGGACGGCGATCTCGATCAGCGCATCGCGCTGCTTGTCGAGCCCCGTCATCTCGCAATCGACCCAGATGATGCGGTCAGTGGTGGTTCGCGAGGAAGTGGAAGTCACGCGGTTAAGGGTAGTCCCGACGGGCGCTCGCCGGGGACCCCTTCCGTCGGTCTCATCCCGACGAGACCAACCCGCTTGTTACCCATCGGGCATGACATGATGCCCACGCCCCTCGCGCCCCGTCGCAAAGGACTTTCCCGTGAACCTGTACCTACGTTTGGTTCTCCTGTTGATCACCGCCCGTCTGCGCCCCGCGATCTCCCTGTGGGATACGTGCCGCACCCGCTTCCGCGTGCACCCCGGGGATCTCGACCTGCTGATGCATATGAACAACGGCCGCTATCTCACCCTGATGGACCTGGGACGCATGGACCTCATGCTCCGCTCGGGGTACTGGCCCGCTGCGAAAGCGCAGGGCTGGTATCCGGTGGTGGCGGGGCAGAGCATCACCTTCCGACGGTCGCTCATGCTCTGGGATCGATTCGAGATCTGCACCCGTCTGCTCGGCACCGATGAGCGGTGGATTTACCTCAGCCAGACCTTCCACCGTCGTGGCGATGTGGTGGCCGATGCGGTGGTGCGAGCCTGCTTCAAACGCAAGAGCGGCGGCACGGTCCCGGTGCAGGAAGTGCTGGCCCTTGCAGAGCCGATGCCGGCCGAGCGGGTGGTTCCCCAGTGGGTGCTGGACTGGTCGCGCACTTCGGGGGCGCGAGAAAACGGGGTGTGAGGGACCCTTCGGGCAGATGTCAGGGCCGACGGTGGCTGTGGTGCCCCCAGCAGGACTCGAACCTGCAACCGACGGATTAGAAGGCCGTTGCTCTATCCATTGAGCTATGGAGGCGAGTGGCAAAGATGCCGTCTGGGATCCTATCGCGGGTGCTTGCGCCCACGGTGGTGAGGGGTCGCGAATGAGGCCGAGAAGACTCCCGGCGGGGTGGGCTCTGGAGCGGTCGACGGGGCCCGTCGGGCTGGGCTCGCAAGTGGCATCTGTGCGTGCACGACGGGGTTCGTGGCGAGCGGTGTGACCTATCTCGGGCCGCGCGTTTTCTGCGCCGAGCGTCGGCTGGGGCCGCTGGTCGGGCGCCGATGCATCGAGTTCGCTGAGGCGTAGCAGGCTTGTTCGACGCCCCTGACCTGCGGAAATAGTGTTTTGATGGGTGTACGGCACCCGGCGCGCCGGGTGCGACACCGACATCAAGGAGGACTTCCATGGCGGAGTACACCCTGCCGGATCTTGACTACGACTACGGCGCTCTCGCCCCGTCCATCTCGGGCCAGATCATGGAGCTGCACCACTCCAAGCACCACGCGACCTACGTGAAGGGCGCCAACACCGCCCTGGAGAAGCTGGCCGCAGCCCGCGAGGCCGACGACTTCGCGACCGTCAACCAGCTCTCGAAGGACCTCGCCTTCAACCTGGGCGGTCATACGAACCACTCGATCTTCTGGAAGAACCTCTCCCCGGAAGGTGGCGACAAGCCCACCGGTGAGCTGGCTGCCGCGATCGACGAGTACTTCGGGTCCTTCGACAAGTTCCGCGCCCACTTCACCGCCGCAGCGCTGGGCATCCAGGGCTCCGGTTGGGCCGTGCTCGCCTACGAGCCCGCTGGCGGCAACCTCGTCATCGAGCAGTTCTACGACCAGCAGAACGGCGTGCCGGTGGCCACCGTTCCGCTCTTCCAGCTCGACATGTGGGAGCACGCCTTCTACCTCGACTACCAGAACGTCAAGGCGGACTACGTCAAGGCCATCTGGGACATCGTGAACTGGGCTGATGTTCAGGCACGCTTCGAGAACGCTCGTAGCAACGCCTCGGGCCTGGTTGTTCCGAGCCTGTGAGCACTGGGCGCTGATCAGTGAGAACTGATCGCTGAGCACTCAGTGCTTAGCCCCGACTTCCGAGCCACAACGGCCGTTCCTGCCATGCAGGAGCGGCCGTTGCGCATGCCGGGTGCGATTCCTCCCCATGCACACTTCTCCACTGGATCTGACCTGCGGTTCCTTTCCGTGTGGGGGTCGGTCAGGGTGGCTGCTGTCGGCACCCAACCGACGCCCGCAGGGATCACCGACGGGCCTGAAACGCTCAGGAGAGAAAAGATGAAAGAGATCCGCACGACCATTACCGGCAACGCCACCGGAGACGTTGCCACCACCCGCCACCCCGACGGCAATATCACCGCCCGTCTGCGCATCGCCGTGAACTCCCGGTACTTCGATGCCGAACGCAACGCCTTCGTCGACCGCAAACCCGAGTTCATCAACGTTTACGCTCGCAAGGCACTCGCACGTGGCGTGCTCAATTCGGTGCGCAAGGGCCAGCCGCTCATCGTCACCGGACGCCTTAGCTCCCAGAGCTGGAAAGACGAGCAGGGCACCACTCACCACGCCCTTGCCATTCACGCCGATGCGATCGGGCACGACCTCACGTTCGGATCCACCATCTTCACCAAGGCTGAGCGCGCCGCCGGCGTGCCCGATGTGGACGAAAACGGTGAGATCCGCACGGGGACGACCTCGTCTGTCATGGGGGAGGAAGCAGGGGAGGGGATCGACGGTGGCCTTCAGGATGATGCGCTCAATGCCGAGGACGCTCTGACTGGCGGCCACAGGGAGCATGCCCTCGTCGGGGCCTGACCACAGCACACCATCACAGCGTCCTCAGCATCTCAGGAGCGGGCAGACTCCTCGAGGCTGTGCGTGAGGGCGTCGGCAAGGGCAGGAAGCAGGGCCTCGCCCATCGTCATACCGCCGGCGCCCTCCGTCTGCACAGCAGACCAGCGGGTGCCCTCCGTCGTGACCGCAACTCCTACACGGAGTGTGCTCGCTCCCGGTGCAGACTGCTCGTCGTCCTTCGCGTCGAGCGCGTGATGGGCCGGACCGGAGGTCTGCCACGCTCCAGCAGGCAGATCGCACACGATCGCGCCCCCGTGGCTCGGCTGCGGCCACATCACCGCTTCTAGCAGAGCAACGGGATCGACGGTGCCGGACGGGGTGGCGTGTGCGGTCTCGCTGTCCTCGGCGGTGTCGAGGTCGTCGAGCTCGATGGAGGTCAGATGCAGCGGATCGCCCGCCATAACCAGGGCCGCCTCATCACCGAGCAGAGACGCGAGCGCCGGCTGCTGTGCCAGGAGATCTGCGCTTCGTGCCAGACAGAACAAACGAGGATGCTGCAGCGGGGCGTCACCCACATGACGCATCACCTCGAGCAGCGCTGCCGCGAGGGCGGATGCCTCCGGGGTCATCGGGTCCTGCGCATCTTCCACGGCTGCGGCAGGGGAAATGTCGGTGTTATCGGACAGTTGCTCGTGCACGTGCGTCCTTCCAAGGTTGCCCTGACACAATGGCGGGGCCGCCGCGACTGCGGCGGCACGTCACTGTAC
>JAEWEZ010000147.1 GCA_023389045.1 Actinomycetes bacterium | reverse complement strand
GTGCAGGTGTTGTTGCAGCCCACAGAGATCGACACCCAGGCCGCGTACACGGATTCGCGCCGCGTGGGCAGGGTTGAGGGGAACACCTCGAGGGATTCACGGATCTCGACCTGCGCTTCTTCATGGTGGCGGGCGCGGTCCAGCAGCACCGGCAGGGAGCCAATGTTGTGGGTTCCGAAGACGACGTCCACCCAGGGGGCGCGCTCGACGATGCTGGAGCGGTCTTTCTGGGCGAGGCATCCACCGACGGCGATTTGGAGGCGGGGGTTTTTCCGCTTGGCGGGGCGTAGCGCTCCGAGGTGGCCGTAGAGCTTATTGGCGGCGTTTTCACGCACCGCGCAGGTGTTGAACACGACCACGTCGACCTCGCCGGATTCGACGCTCGCGTCGGCGGGTGCCGCGGTGTATCCGGCGTTCTCGAGCAGGCCGGTGAGGCGCTCGGAGTCGTGCACGTTCATCTGGCAGCCGAAGGTGCGCACCTGGTAGGTGCCGCGTTCGGCAAGGTTGGGGCTCTCGACGGTGGGGGCAGTGCTCGTCATAGTGGGTCCAGGGTACGACCCTGAGGGCTTTAGTCGGCGGTCATGGCGCGCATCTCGGTAGAGATCACGTGCAGGGCGAGGGCGCCGTCGTATCCGCGGCGGCGCAGCTGTGCGTCGAGCCGGCGGGCAATGGCGCGGCGGAGGGCAGGATCCTCGGTGGCATCGGGCCGACGGGCCAGTTCTCGCCGCAGCCGTTCACGCACATGCCCACGGCAGCGGGCCTCTTCGGCGCTCATGCCGGGGCGAACACGGTGTTCTTCCTGCTGCACCGAGGGCTCGGGCAGGGCCAGGGCGCTGTCGATATCGGCGGGCGACACCTGTTTTGCTTCGAGTTCTCGACGCAGGGCCTCATCAGCGAGGGCTTTGGAGGCGCGGCGTTGGCGTACCCATTCGCGGGCGAAGGCGGCATCGTCGATCAGGCCGGCCCGCTGAATCCGTGCCATCACCTCGTGGATCACGGAACCTGGGAGTTCACGCTCACGCAGCCGGCTGCGCATTTCCCCTTCGCTGCGTGCCCGTGTCGATAGCAGTCGCATGAGGTAGCGGCATTCGCGCACTACTTCTTTTTCGCGTTCGACTTCCTCGGGATCGAGCGGAGCCGGCGGGCGGTCCAGGATTTCCTGCATCCGGGCGGAGAGTTCGGCGCGTGTGCGCGCAGCATTCTGCACCTCTGCATCGCTCATGCCTTCTCCTACTGTTCTCGTTCCCTCGATGCTGGACGCCCCGCATCGGTACTCGCGCCAGCACTCTCCGAGGTCCTCCTGCTGCCGCTCGAGTCCATCTTCGTGCTGCCGCCCACGCACTACTCGCGCGGACGCTCAGTCCGTGGGCCCGTCCAGCAGACGTCAGGATCGCCCGGCCAGCCCCGGCCACTGGTTTCCCAGTGCCCGCGGACCAGCCAGGCGATCATCTGGCCTTATCGGCGCCTACCCACCGTTTCTGTGTGTCAGATCGCGACCGGAGCGTCATCGTCGAGGAAATCGTCCTCGCCGAGGTCATCTGCGGCGGCTTCCTCCTGCGCCGTCGCGTACTTGCCCACCCCGAGGGTGCGCAGGATCTTGTCCTCGATCTCCACGGCGAGGTCGGTGTTGTCCTTGAGGAACTGGCGGGCGTTTTCCTTGCCCTGACCGAGCTGGTCACCCTCATAGGTGAACCAGGCACCGGACTTGCGGATCACACCGTGCTCGACGCCCAGGTCGATCAGGCCGCCCTCCTTGGAGATGCCTTCCCCGTAGAGGATGTCGAACTCGGCCTGCTTGAAGGGCGGGGCCATCTTGTTCTTGACCACCTTGACGCGGGTGCGGTTACCCACGGAGTCCTGCCCCTGCTTGAGGGTTTCGATGCGGCGAATGTCCATACGCACCGAGGCGTAGAACTTCAGGGCCTTACCACCGGTGGTGGTCTCGGGGCTGCCGAAGAACACACCGATCTTCTCGCGCAGCTGGTTGATGAAGATTGCGGTGGTGCCGGAGGCGGACAGCGCGCCGGTGAGCTTACGCAGGGCCTGCGACATGAGGCGGGCCTGGAGACCCACATGGGAGTCGCCCATTTCGCCCTCGATTTCGGCCTTCGGCACGAGAGCGGCCACCGAGTCGATCACGATGACGTCCAGCGCGCCCGAGCGCACCAGCATGTCGGTGATTTCCAGGGCCTGCTCACCGGTATCCGGCTGGGAGACGAGCAGGGCATCGGTATCCACACCGAGCTTCTTGGCGTACTCCGGATCCAGGGCATGCTCAGCGTCGATGAAGGCGGCGATTCCGCCATTGCGCTGAGCATTCGCCACCGCATGCAGAGCGACGGTGGTCTTACCCGAGGATTCGGGACCGTAGATCTCGACAATGCGCCCACGGGGCAGACCGCCAATACCGAGGGCTGCATCCAGGGCAACAGAGCCGGTGGGGATCACCTCAACCGGCGGGCGGGTGTCATCCCCCAGACGCATGATCGAGCCCTTGCCGAACTGGCGATCGATCTGTGCGAGGGCTGCATCGAGCTGAGAGGCGCGGTCCTTCCCAGCGGACTTGCTAGCGGCCATATACGTGTTCCTTCCAGTGGGCCGGGGATCCCGGCGATGATCGTGCGGCCACACTATGCGGCGCCTCTGACAAACAAGACTGAGGGGCTCGTTCTGTGCATGACACTGCATGGGGAGGATCCGCATACCGCGCCATCTCGAGCATCCGCACACACCTTACCGAACACGCGTTCGATCATCTATGCGAACGGGGCGTGTCGCATCGAAAATCTGCGAGAACACCAGCACACGATTCGAACAGGATTTCGCGCCCGGCCCACGACCCCGTCCGCGAAACCCGCCACGTCGTCTGCGAAAGGGCCTCTACACAGGAGAAGCACGAATATCGCCGCGAACCCGCCCGGCGTGAATCCGTCACGGTGCCGACCTCAGCGGCGACGATTCTGTTCGGGGATTTCCCAGCGGTCCTGCTCGGGAACCTCCATTGCATCGCACAGTACCGTCCATACCTGACGCACCGGCACGCCCTGGTCAATCGCCGCATCGGCGCTCAGACCACCGAGCTCTTCGAGAATCAAATCGCGCCGATAGGTCTGGGCTAGCACCGGCCCAAAAGCATGTGCGGCCAGTTCAGAAAACTCGCTGCGCCGCACCTCAGCGGGCGCCTGCTAGATCGCTGGCCTCTTCGGTCAGCGCCTCGGGAACCGTATCCGGGATGCTGACGCCCTCTGCGATGGCGATCCGCTCCGACACCTCTCGCAGCACGAAGGCGAGCGGGAGGCCGAGGGCATCGGTGACCGAGTTCAGCAGTTCGCTGGAGGCTTCCTTCTGGCCGCGCTCAATTTCGCTGAGGTAGCCGAGGGAAACGCGCGCATCCGAGGAGACCTGGCGCAGGGTACGGCCTTGGGCGCGGCGTGCATCTCGCAGCACATCCCCAAGTTCCTGACGGAAAAGCACCATGGCTTGTCCTCTCCTCCCCTGCTGGGATGCCGTGGTGGCATCCGATCTCATCGCGGTCACACAGGGCTCAACGCGCTTGCGTTGCCGTGTGTTCCCCGCATAGTAGTGGCCCATGCCGCATTGTGTCTGGGAGCGCCCTTATCCCGGACTGACATCACAGACGGTTGCCACAGAGACTGTCATAGCACAGGCGTAGCGCCTCCTGCACTGCGCGGGCTCTCACCTCGGCACGATCCCCGTCCAGCTGCAGCGTCACGGTGCGGGTGGGGAGCCCCCGTCGGGCAAGACCGAACACCACTGTGCCCGCCGGAACGCCCCGATGATCAGGCCCCGGCCCCGCAACCCCCGTCGTCGACAGCACCAGATCGCAGGCGTAGAGGCGCTGCGCGCCCTCCGCCATGAGGGTGGCAACCTCCGTGGTCACCGCCCCGGTGCGCTCCAGAAGGCCAAGGTCGATGCCGAGTAGACGGTGTTTGGCGAGGTAGGAATAGCAGGCGGAACCGCCGGCCACAACGGTGCTCGCCCCCGGCACATCCACGAGCCGCGCCACCAGGGCGCCACCGGTGAGGGACTCGGCGGTGGCGATCATGATGCCCGCCCGTCGGGCCTCCTGAATAACTGCCGCCGCCATATCCATCGGGGCACTCAGATCCGCCGGAACCACCCGATCCCCCGGCGCCATGACTCAGCTCCCCTGCCCCGCAAGCGCCTCACGACGCAAACGCAGACCGTCCTTGAGGTTCAGCAGACCCGACCAGACCGTGAGGACCACGGCCACGAAGACGATCGCGAGGCCGATCCACCGGGCCGGCTCCCACCACAGGTCAAAGGGCATCAGGCAGAAGGTGATGCCGATGGACTGCACCATCGTCTTCGCTTTGCCGGAGAAGTTCGCCGGGAGCGCCCCGTACTTCAGGATCGTGAAGCGCATGACGGTAATACCGATCTCGCGCACCAGGATCAGGATTGTCATCCACCACGGCACGTACTCCCACACCGAGAGCATGATCAGTGCGGCGCCCGTCATCGCCTTATCCGCGATGGGATCCAGGATCTTGCCGAAGTCGGTGATGAGGCCGCGGGAACGGGCCAGATGCCCATCGGCCATATCCGTGAGCATCGCGATCACGAACACCGCCGCGATCAGGATCCGCCCCGCCACGGAGGCTTCGTACAGCACGGCGAGCACCACAAAGATCGGCACCATCACGCATCGCACGATGGTGAGGATGTTGGCGGTATTCCACAGCGGCACAGGCTCGGTGCGCGGTGCGGTGCTCATGGGTCCCTCCTTGGGGCGGGCTCAGCTGGGCACGCGGGCGTGCCCAGGAAGATCGTTAGCGGCCGGTGAGCTGCCACGCATCCTCATTGTCGTCGTCATCGACACCATCGTGGTACACGGGAGAAAGGTCCGCGTCCTCATGGGAGAGAGGATCGGTGGAGTAACGGTCCGACGGGGCAGCCTGCCCGGCAGAACCGTCGGCGCCATAGGCACCGCCGTCCCGCTCTCCGGGCCCGTCGTAGGCGTCAGCACCAGCGAAGTCCTCGGCGCCGTCGAACTCATCTTCAGCGGAGGGTTCCGGCTCGCCCTTGATGCGGGCGATCGCGGTGGCGAGATCGTCGGGATGGATCAGAACGTCCCGCGCCTTGGAGCCCTCGGAGGGGCCGACGATTTCTCGCGATTCCAGCAGGTCCATGAGGCGACCCGCCTTCGCGAAGCCCACTCGCAGTTTGCGCTGCAGCATGGAGGTGGAACCGAACTGGGTGGTCACGATGAGTTCTGCGGCCTGCAGCAGCACATCGAGATCATCGCCGATATCGTCGTCGATCTGCTTCTTGGCTGCCGGCACCACCACGTCTTCGCGGTAGTGCGGCTTCATCTGTGCCTTCACATGGTCAACGACCTTGTGAATCTCGGATTCGTTCACCCAGGCGCCCTGCACGCGCATCGGTTTGGCCTTGCCCATCGGGTGGAAGAGGGCATCGCCCTGGCCGATGAGTTTCTCGGCGCCCGGCGAGTCGAGGATGACTCGCGAATCCTGCAGGGATGAGGTCGCGAAGGCCAGGCGGCTGGGCACATTGGCTTTGATAATGCCGGTGACCACATCCACCGAGGGGCGTTGCGTGGCGAGCACCAGGTGGATGCCGGCGGCGCGGGCCAGCTGCGTAATGCGCTGGATCGACGCTTCGACATCGCGCGGGGCCACCATCATCAGGTCGGCCAACTCATCGACCACGACCAGCAGGTACGGGTACGGGGCGATCCGACGTTCACTGCCGGGCGGAGGGGTCACCTCACCGGCGCGCACCGCCTTGTTGAAGTCATCGATGTGCTTGAAGCCGAAGGCGGCGAGGTCGTCGTAGCGGGCATCCATTTCCCGCACCACCCATTCCAGGGCCTCCGCGGCCTTCTTCGGATTGGTGATGATCGGGGTGATCAGATGCGGGATGCCCTCGTAAATCGTGAGTTCCACACGCTTGGGATCCACCAGCACCATGCGCACTTCCTCGGGGGTCGAGCGCATCAGGATCGAGGTGATCATGGAGTTCACGAAGCTGGACTTACCGGCGCCGGTGGCACCGGCCACCAGCAGATGCGGCATCTTCGCGAGGTTCGCGACCACGTAGCCGCCCTCGACGTCCTTGCCCACGCCCATGACCATCGGATGCTCATTGCGGGTGGCCACGGAACTGCGCAGCACATCCCCGAGGGCCACGGTTTCGCGGTCCGTATTGGGGATTTCGATACCGATCGCCCTCTTGCCGGGGATCGGCGAGAGGATCCGTACGTCCGCGCTGGCCACCGCGTAGGCAATGTTCTTATCCAGCGCGGTGACCTTCTCGACCTTGGTGCCGGGGGCGAGTTCCACCTCGTAGCGGGTCACGGTCGGGCCGCGGGAGAAACCGACCACTTCCGCATTCACATTGAACTGCTCGAAGACCTCCCCGAGGGCAGCAACCACGCGGTCATTGGATTCCGACCGGGTCTTATGCGGCGGCCCCTCCAGGAGCAGATTCGATTCGGGCAGGGTGTAGACGATGTCGCCGGCCAGTTCGAGCTGTTCGCCGGCCCGGGGCAGGTCGCCCATCGGCGGGTGCACCAGTTCCGGTTCCTTGGCCTCACTCTTGGCTGCCTTCGCCGCGCCCTTGGCGGGCAGGGCCGCGGTCGCTGCCGCCGTCGGCAGCACCGTCGTCTCCTGGTCCTCGAGGTCGTGCCCGGCAGCGTGCCCGGTATCCCCTGCAGTGCCCGGGAACACTTTGGCGCGGGTGTTCTCCTCGCCCACCACGTCGAACACTTCGGAGGGGTCATGGGGAACGCCGCGACGGGGCCCGTCGGCCCCTGCGCTGCTGCGACGCGAACGCTTCGCGCCCTTGCCGCGGGGGGTTCCCGGCTCACCGTCACCGCTGACGGCCTGGTCGAAGGCCTCATCCCCGGCGTAACCAAACTCATCGTGGTCGCGTGCAGCGCGTTCTGCCTCGTCAGCGGCTTTCTGAGCCGCCTTCTCGGCGCGGGTGCGGCGGCGCGG
>JAEWEZ010000113.1 GCA_023389045.1 Actinomycetes bacterium | reverse complement strand
ACGGCGCGTAATCAAATAGCCGGACCGGCTCTAAGGCCCTGTTGAAAGCGTCCCGAACTTCGCCGGCGCGCGCTTCGTCAAAGTTCATAGTCCCCAGAAAAGACAACCGGCCGACCACCCCAGATGCTTTCCCGGTCAACAGCGCATCCGCAAACTGTGCCCTGAGTTTAGGGGTGCACAGGATGTTCAGAAGCAAACGAATATCACTCGACCATTGATCTTTTGGCATGCACGTCCCCATTATTTTAAATGACTCCAACGCTACCGCGCATAACCATCGCGGCTACCGGCCTCACGCCGTCAATGTACTATGTCCGGTTATGCTTTGCACATCGGGTTTCGATACGCAATAAACAAAATGCCCGCCCTAACATTCCACCCGACTTCGCCGGGCAATGTATCAAAATGGGCGTCTAAGTGGAGCGGGTGACGGGAATCGAACCCGCGCTGTCAGCTTGGGAAGCTGAAGTTCTACCATTGAACTACACCCGCATGCGCAGTGCGCCTGCGCTGCCCGTCGCTGGGCGACGAACGCGAGCCAGCATACCCCGAATCGCTGGATGAGGCACATCCGCCCGGGTCCGTCCCGGATCCGTTCGTCCGTCGGGTGCCATTCAGGCGCCATCCGGGCATCATCCGGGCCTGGCTGGGTGCCGCCGGCGCCCCGGGCCGGATAGGCTGACGGGGTGCTGCTGAGTGATCGTGACATTCGGGATGAGATCCAGTCTGGGCGGGTGTGCCTGGAACCCTTCAACGCGGAGATGATCCAGCCAGCGTCGATTGACGTGCGGATTGACCGCTTCTTCCGCCTGTTCGATAACCACAAGCACGCGATGATTGACCCCTCTGTGGAGCAGGCCGATCTGACGCGCGAAGTGGCGGTGGATCCTGACGATCCCTACATGCTGCATCCGGGGGAGTTCGTGCTGGCCTCCACCTACGAGCGGATCACCCTTCCCGATGACATTGCTGCCCGCCTGGAAGGCAAAAGTTCCCTGGGGCGCCTCGGGCTCCTCACCCACTCCACGGCCGGATTCATCGACCCCGGCTTTACCGGCCACATCACCCTGGAACTCTCGAATATGGCCACGCTCCCTGTGGCCCTCTGGCCAGGGATGAAGATTGGCCAGCTCTGCTTCTTCCGCCTGTCGAGCCCCGCTGAGCGACCCTACGGTTCCGAGGGGAACCTGAACCGCTACCTCGGTCAGCGCGGCCCCACTCCCTCTCGTTCCCACCTGAACTTCCATCGCACGCGGATTAGCGTGGACGGGGAGAGCACGCAGGAGGACTGATGAGCATGCAGCCGGCCACCGACGCACCCATCACGGTGCATCGTCTGCAGCTTCCGCGGGATACCCGCGCCGAGGACGTCCTGGCCATGATCCAGAACGTTCGCCCTGAGGCGAGCCTCGACGGCGGCACCATCGACCTCGGTGACGGTTCCCGCCTGGTCGCCGACACCGGCCGGCGCGGCGCGGGCCGCTGGAACCTGGAAACGCCCCGTGACCGTGAGGATCCGCTCCCGGAGGGTATGGACGACACCCATGGTTATGGGCGTGCCTTCCCGCAGGGCATTCCCTTCGGGGTGGAGCGTGAGGCGCTCGACCTTGTCTGGTCGCTGGCACGTCGTCTCTTCGGGGCGGTTGTCACTGACTCCGGTGTGCGCATCGAACCGCACCCCTGCCATGTGCAGGACCTGGTCGTCGTGAGTGCCCACGCGCTTGCCCCGGAGTCTTTCGCGCAGATGCTCGCGCCCTTGGAACCGGAGGCCATGCTCGATGAGGTGCCGGAGCTGACTCCACGCTCGGGGTATGCCGCCACGGTGCCTCTCGATGGTGGCGGGGAGATCCGTATCAGCGTGGGCCGAAGCGTCCAGCCGGTTGCGCTGCGTGCGGTGAGCTGGCTGGATCAGGCCGTGGATTACGACATCTCCTATGTGCCGGCCGATGAGCGCGAGACGGACCTGGAACGCCCCGATGCGGCGACAGAGTTGCGCTGGACGGAGGTGTACCGCCGTATCGGCATGATCGCCGGGGTCATCCTGGAATCGGTCGGCGGGTATGTGGTGGACCGCGAGGGCTTCCTCGTGGCGCCCAGTGATTTGGTCTGAGTGCTCCGGGATGAGGGCCGACGGGTCCTCGCGGTGCCTCGTCGGCCCAGCATCAACCGTCGGCCCAGAATCGACCGTCGGGCCCGACGAACCAACCCCGTCGGCCCCTGGGCTCCGCTCCTGAGCCCCCTGAGGGCGCGCCGTGATGCCGCGCCGACCGCCCCGCCTCGCCCAGACGGATCGGCAGGAAGGCGAGCAGTCCAACGCTCAACACCACGATGATCCCGAGGATGCCCGCGCGGGTATCCGAGAAGAGTCCGACGGTGATCGCGAAAGCGCTGGTCCCGAGGAAGCCGAGCGCCCGGCCGGTGGTGGCGTAGAGCCCGAAGTTCTCGGTCTCTCGACCCGGAGCGGAAAGCCGCGTGAGGAGGTTGCGGGAGGCGGACTGCACCGGCCCGACGAAGAGACAGATCGCGAGCCCCGCCACCCAGAACACCACCGTGGCCGAGAGCAGGAAGATGACGATCCCGAGCAGGATGATCCCGAGGCAACCCACGATGATCACGGGGCGCGGACCGAAGTGGTCGTCGGCCTTGCCACCCATGTACACGCCGAAACCAGCCACCAGATTGGCGGCGATGCCGAAGATGATGACCTCCGTGGTGGAGAAGCCGTAGGCATTGGCGGCGAGCACGCCCGCCAGAGCGAAGATGGCGCCGAGACCGTCACGGTAGATCGCCGAGGCGAAAAGGTAGGCGAGCATCACCGGTTCTTCGCGGAAAGCACGCCCCACTCGCTTGATGATCGTGACGTAACCCTGCCAGGGGTTCCACCGTTCCGCCGTGGTGGACACCCGATGCGGCGGCGCCCAGAGCATCAGCGGGAGCGTGCCGATCAGGATCCAGAGGGCGGTGAAAATCGGGATTGCCCGCAGGTTCCAGCCGTTATCGCCGGTGATGCCGAGGATTCCGGTGCCTGGCATGACGAACAGCACGAGCACGAGGCCGAGGCAGAGGATCGAGCCCCAGTAGCCGACCGCCCAGGCGGTGCCGGAGACGCGGCCGCGTTCAGCGGGGGAGGAGATCTCGGGCAGCACGGAGTTGACGAAAACGCCGGCGAGTTCGCTCAACACCACGGCCAGGGCGATGAGGATCGCGCCGAGGGTGAGGAAGTCGCGGTCCAGCGCCACCATCGGCATGAGGGCGATGGTGATGATGCTGGCGATCGTCGTGATGCGCAGCAGCGTGTTGCGGGCGCCGCCGGTGTCGGCGAGATTGCCGAGCAGAGGCGCGAGGAGTGCCACGAGCACCGCGCCGACGGCCTGCCAACCAGAGAGCACCTGCGCTCCGTAGTCCTGAGCAGCTTTGACCGCCTCATCCCCGACCGCTCCCTCCGCGGCCACCGCGGTGGTGATGTAGGTGGCGAAGACGAAGGTCAGGATCACCGAGGAGAAAGCAGACATCCCCCCGTCCCATAGGGCGAAGGAGACTATCTGCCGGCGACGGGAGGGGCCGGAGGGGGAAGGCGACGGCGTCGTCGCGGCACGAGCGGCTGCGTCCATGGGGACCACTGTACGGAGCGAGCCGCGGTCCAGGCGGAAG
>JAEWEZ010000044.1 GCA_023389045.1 Actinomycetes bacterium | reverse complement strand
CCATCACCGAGCAGGAGGATCAGCCCACCTGGGACTTGGTGTCGATCGGACGGAACCCGAGCTTTGCTGACGTGTCCTACCGATTCCCGGTGACAACGATGACTGTGCAGCAGCCGCCCATTGACCTGTCAGAAATCAGTGACGCCGAGATTGAGCAAGCGGCGCGTCGGGTCACCTCTGCTGGGGACGTGCTGCTGCGCAAAGAGATCATCGCCGCACTAGGCAAGAAACTCCGGGCAGAGGATCGAGAAAGCGCCGAAGTCGACTCCGTCCACGTCGACGACGCCGAGGAGGCGCTGGTCAAACTAGTGATCAACATGTCGCTGGTGCCCAAAACCGAACAGACCGCCCGCTACGTCGCCACGTTCTTGGTGCCGAAGTTCATGCGCGCCGTGACGTTCACCGGCTGGACCGTCAAATCCCTCGACTCCGCCCGCGCCGAACTCCTAACGCTGATCAAGAACTATACGACCGAGACACTGCGAGCCACCCGCGAGGTGCCGACCATTCACCCCAAGTCGATGCCAGGCACCGGCTACACGCTCCCGTTGGGTGAGAAGGTGCATGACCAGATCGAGAGTCGTGACCAGTTCGTGCGAGGCCGGGTCTACGGCGGTTGGTTCAAGTCGCTATTCGCCGAGGAGTCCTTCGACTCCTTCACCGGCGAATACCAGCTTGCTCGCCTGCTCAACACGTCGCCGGGGATCGTGTGGTGGCATCGGTTGCATCCGCAAGACCAGGCGTTCGTGTATTACAACGCGAAAGACCGCTACTTTCCCGACTTCGTGGCCTTGGACACCAACGGGGTGCATTGGATCATCGAGGGCAAGGACGAGCGCGGCCGCGATGACGCCAGGGTGCAGGCCAAGCGTAAGGCTGCAGAGGCATTGGTGCGCCGGTTGGTGGCTGAGGATACCTACGCCGGTCAACACTGGGGCTATCTGATCGCCTACGAGCAAGACACCGCCCGTGCCGACTCGTGGGAAGACCTCAAATCCTTCTCACAACCAGTCAGCAACGCCCTGTAGCTGCGAGTTCGCCTGGGCGCATCACGGGGCTCCAGCGTTGCGGGAGGTCAAGGGTGACGGCCTCGCCGGTGATGAACACGAATCCGAGCCTGCCATCGGTGAGCATGCAGCCGCCCTCCAGCATGGCAAGGAAGTCCGGGATGTGGAGCGCAAGCTGGGTCGGCGATTCGGTCAGGAGCTTGTCGATCGCCGTGTGGAGCGTCGATGGGCGTCGCCGCACGCCGGTCGCTCGCAGGCTATCAACGGCAAGGTTGACTACACGGTCATTATGTACAGCGAGCACTTGCAGAGCCTCACCCATCTTGACCAGTAGAACCTCCTGGTACAGGTGGCTGGTGGCGCACGAGCCACGCTTGACGTAGTTCGTCGGACACTCCCACACATCCGCTCGGTTCAGGGTGCCTGAATGTCAGGTTTGCATCTGCGCAAACTGCGCCTCGCGCAGTGGAGCAGGATCCCGTGACGCCGTTGCCGCTCAGCATCGTGGTGGAGCGTCCGGATGAGCGCGGCTGGCGGCCCTCGATGGAAGATTGCGTGTTCCACTTCCTGCTGCCGGGGGAGGGCTGGGCCTGCGCGGCGGGGGACGCCGAAATCAAGCGTCTGCTGCCGGACGAAGCGAAGGCCCTACGTTCCTTCGCGGGGGCCTGGCGGAAGAAACTCACCGCCAGCCAGGTGAAGCGTTTGCTTGCGCTCTCGCAGCGGGCGGAGGAAGCCGACAATGTGCCGGCCTCCGTGGAAACCTTCAACGTCGATGAAGAGGCGCTGCATGCGGCGCAGCTGCGGGAACGTGCGCTGCTGTATGTGGGGGCGTCCCGTGCACGCGACCGTCTCGCGGTGAGTTGGAACCGGGAGCCGAGCACTATGCTCGCCCCGGCCCTGGCCACGCTGGAGGATGAAGCCCTGGAGGGTGAAGCCCTGGAGGGTCAGGAGCGCTGAGGCGGCTGCCCCTCGTCGGTGGGGCGGTGATGGATATGCTCAGCGTGCTCGGAGGGGTCGTAGCCCTGCATTTCCCCGTGCGTGGCGTGTTCGGCGATCGCCTCGGCCAATTCGTCCTGCCCGAGGAAATCCTCGGCGAACTCATCCGTCGGCCCCTCTGCGACCACCGGGATCGCGCCCGTTTCGAGCGCAACCCGTCGGCGCTCCGCCCGTCGGGTGCGGCGCAGCAGCGCCGTGAGCTGCGTGCCCGAAAGCGTCACCTGCCAGCCCTGATGCTGGGGGAGACCCCACCGCTTCCATGCCGCGAGGCCCGAAAGACCCGAGCCGAGAACCACCGGCACCATCACCAGCCAGCCCGGCGCATCCGCCTGCACCACAATCGCGGTGCCCACCGAGGTGAGAAGCGCGCTCGTGGCATACAGCGGCCCTCCCTGGAAGATCGTGGGGATCCGACCGACCAGCAGGTCACGGATCGCGCCGCCACCCACAGCCGAAAGCACCCCGAGCAGCAGCGAGGGCAGAAGATCCAGCCCGTAGCTCAGCGACTTGGCGGTGCCGGTCGCGGCCCAGAGGCCGAGCGCGGTCACATCCAGCATCACCATGAGGCGGTTCCACCAGCGGCCCTCCGCCGCGACGATGAAAGCAAACGCGGCACCGGCGAGCGCGCAGAGCAGGTACCAGGGGCCGTCGAAAGCTGCGGGGATTTGCACCGGCAAGATGAAGTCGCGCAGCAGACCGCCGCCGAGACCCGAGACGATACCGATGGCGGCAAAGCCCACCGCATCGAAGTTCAGGCGCGCCGCAATCGCCCCACCCGTAATGCCCATCACGACCACGCCGATCAGGTCCAGGGCGCGCAGAAGTTCATTGCCGATCAGCAGTTCTACGGGAGTCACTGGACCACCCTAAAGGTGCCCCTGACCTGCGAGTGCTAACGTGTGGCGCATGCAACCAGCACGTATTGGCCTCACCGGTGGGATCGGCTCCGGAAAGAGCACCGTGGCGGGAATCTGGCGCGCCCAGGGCCTGCGTGTGATCGACCTCGACGCCCACTCGCGTCTCGTGCTCGACCGGCCGGGACCGGGGGTGGAGGAAGCGGTGGCGCGCTTCGGGGAACAGATCCGCAAGCCGCAGGGAACGATCGACCGTGCCGCCCTCGCCCAGATCGTGTTTCAGGACTCTGCCGCGCGTGCCGATCTGGAAGGCATCGTGCTCGGGCGCGTGGAGGAGGCCGTGGCGGCAGAGGAACGGGAGGCGGCCGCGGCGGGGGAGCGGCTTGTGGTGCACGACTCCCCGCTGCTGCTGGAAAAGGAACAGGACCGTGCCGGGCGGTACGGCGCGGTGATCGCGGTGGTGACGGGTGCGGAGGCGCGGATCGAGCGGGTCATGCGCGATCGCGGGAAGAGCCGCGAGTACGTGACCTCGATTATCGCGGCGCAGGTGAGCGACCTGCAGCGCATCCACCGCGCGGACTATCTGG
>JAEWEZ010000148.1 GCA_023389045.1 Actinomycetes bacterium | reverse complement strand
GGTTGAGGAGGCGCTCGTCGATAAAGCGGTCATTCCTTTGGTGCGCGAGGCCGGTCGGCCGCTCGTGACGTACTGGGCCGGTTTGCCGATGGATGCTGACCCGAAGGACCCCACTCAGATGCCGCTCGGGGCGCAAAAGCTGAACCTGCGGTGCACCGCCATGGGCATTTCCCGCAAACTCAGGCTCCCGATGCCGGATGCCGTCGTGGCTGAGATCGAGGCCGATATCGCCGAAAAGATTGGGGACTATCGCCTACTGAGCTGGGACAGCACGGTGCCGGAGGAATACCTGGAGCAGTACGCGAAGCTGCTGTACCAACTCGAACTTGATGACCCTCTCGAAGATATGGAGTACGAGCGGCCGCAGTTTGACGCGGCGCGGGTGCGCGAACGAGAAGAGGAACACCGGCGTAGTGGCGAACGGGTGATGGTCACCGTTGCCGTGGCGCCGGATGGAACGCTTGCTGGGAACACTGAGCTCTTCATCAAGGAATCCCCGCGCACGCGATTCGCTTTCCAAGGAAACACACTGGTGATGCCTGAGCACCGCGGGCACCGTTTGGCTGCGGCGATGAAACTCGCCAATCAGCGGGCGGCATGTGCGGCCTTGCCCGAGCTTGAGGTGGTGGGCACGAACAACTCGCACGTCAACCCGCACATGGTGGCGATCAACGAGCGTTTCGGTTTCGTGCCCGTGTTTCGGACGGTCGGTTTCCAGGGGCAGCTGGAGGTGTGAGGTAGGGCCGTGCTGGGGTGCGGGGGCCGGCGTGTGGGCTGTTTCCGCCTGGCTGCACGGGGGGTGGCGCAGGGCTGTGAGAAAAGGGGACGCACGCGGTCTTAGCTGTGCAATATGCGCGTTGCTGACCGCTGGAGTCCCGTTTTGTCTCGGGTGGCGCCGGTATGGGCAGGTGGCTGGTGGCCACGCCGCGCCGCGGTGAGCCAAGCGCCTGGTGAGGGTAGCCGCGCGTCAGGCCGATCCCTAGGATGGCGGCATGTCTCAGCCTCCCCAGCGGCCCGTTGACCACTCCGAAGGCGAGCCGATCCGTCCTGCGCACGCAGCGCCGTCCTCGTACTCTGCACAGGCAGCCCAGCCTCCGACGCCGCCAGTGCACCCCGCTGGTGGCGGGCCTGTGGTCGCACCGGCGCCGGCCCCGGCGCCAGCACCCGCAGTGGCACAGAAACCACGCCGCGCCCCCGGCCGGAACGGGCGGCTGACATGGCTGCAGCTGATCCTCGGTGGCGTCTTCTTCGTGCTCGTCGAAACGGCAACCGTGATCATCGCGCTGATCCTGGCCGTCGTTTTCACGGGCGAGCTGCCCACCAAAGCGGTCACGAGTGTCAGCGATTTTGAACCGGTCCCGTTCCTCATTGCGGCATGTCTCGCGGCCATCGCCGCTATCGCGGGTCACGTGCTGATTATTGGGCTTGTCAGCGGCAAACGATGGCAAGACCTGGGGCTTCGCGGTGCTATCGGTGAATTCGCTGCCGGTCTTGGCATCGGTGCTGCCCTGATCGCGGTGGCCACCGCCGGGCTAGCGATTGTCGGCGCATACCGTGTGAGCGGTTTCGACCCCAACCCTCAGCTGCTCATGCCACTGGCCATCGGCATCTTCGCCGGAGTGGTTGAAGAGGTGTTCTTCCGTGGCATCCTGCTGCGGCTGATCGATGGCTGGCTCGGCTCGTGGGCGGCCCTGGCCATTACCTCGGTGCTGTTTGGGCTTGTGCACACCAGCAATGCAGGGGCCGGGTTGTTCAATGCTTTCGTTCTCGTGGTCGAGGCCGGGATTTTGCTTGGCGCCGCGTACCTGCTGACTCGCCGGCTCTGGCTCGTGATCGGGATTCACGTGGCGTGGAATGCGGTGCAGTCCGGGGTGTTTTCCTTCTCGGTCTCGGGCACGGGTGCCCAGAACGGCCTGTTGGAGGCGACCACTCATGGCCCGGACTGGCTGACCGGTGGAGCCATGGGCATCGAGGGGTCGATGATCACCTTGGTGGTGGGGCTTGCCGCGGGTGTGGTGATGCTGGTGCTCGCGCACCGGCGCGGCAATATCAAAGGCCGCGACCGTCGCCGTGACCGTCCGTTTCTCGAGCCCGTGCAGCGGCCGGCCTGAGCGAGCCATGACGCGGCCCTGTCGTAACGCGTCTTAGGGGCAGGGCGAAGCTGGTTGCTGGCCATCTGCGAGACAAGGGAACGTGGTGGCCCTAGCTGTGCACTATGCACGGCTGGGGCCGCTGGCGTCCCCTTTTGTTGCGGGTAACCCAGGGCAAGGCGCGTGTCTGAGGCCCAGCACGGAGCCCGCGGCAGAGGCGGCCCCTGGCGGGCTCGTGTGATGACGTGGGCGAGGCCAAGGCGCAGAGGCAGCGATGAGCCCGCGGCGACGGCGCCTCAGGCAGCAGCCGGCCGCAGCGGCGCGGTCACGCGGGCCACCCACCGCCCGAACCGCGTCTCGGCCACCTTCTCGATCGGCACAAACGCGGCCCAGCACACCACCGTGGGCAAGAAATGGATCCCGAGCAGCAGGAATGTGCTCAGGTGGAAGCCCAGGAACACGGCGACCATCGCATACAGCCACCGCCCCCGCAGGAACAGCGCCACCGGCGCGGCCAGCTCCATCACGATTGCGGCCCACTGCGCCGGCACCAGCAGCCACGGCAACTCGAGCAGCCACTGCGCGATAAACGAACCTCGCCGAATCAACGCCCACGCCAAGATCGCACTGTTCGCCCAGGCCGCAATGGAGCCCGAGGCCATGATCTTTGCGAGCACGGACAGAAAATAGGTAGCCACGGTCGCCAGTTGGATGCAGCGCAGTGCCCACCCGGCCGATTCCGACAGCCCTCCCGAGCGGCTCACCCACCGGGCCCCCGCGACCGTGGGCAGCACCCATACGGCGACCATGAGCGACATGTGGTCGTGGGCGATGTACCCGTACGTGTTCGTATAGAGCATCCAGATGCCGAAGCACACCCCCACCACGGCGCCGGTTACGCGCGGCCACCACCCGAGCATCCCCAGCACGCAGGCCACCACGATCACCATCCGTAGCAGCAGGGCGGAAGTCTCAGTCACCGGCGGCAGGTGCAGGATCCGCGCGAGCATGAGCGGACGGTAATGCTCCGGATGGGCGGCATGACCAGGCACGTCGCCGTCGATGAGGAACACGTCGAAGATGACGAAGCCGAAGATCAGTACCCGCAGCGCCGCAATCCGTGAGGCGGGCAGAGCAGGCAAGGCAAAGACGCGCAGCTTCTCAAGCAGTGTCATGGCGCCTCCCATCGCACGAGTTCCACGATGGCGGGGTCTCCGGCGGGAGCACCGTGCCGCAGCGTGGTGACTTCACGGCAGATCACGAGTGCTTTCAGGGGTGGCTCAGCGGGGTGGGCGGCATTCACGCGCTGCGCGAGAATCGCCAGGCCAGAGGGGTCTTTTTCGTATTTTTTGAGGTTGTTTTCGAGATCGGCCCGTTGGATGCCAACGCCGGCACCGAAGGGGACATCGAGGGCGGTGCCGTCGGCCCGTTCGCCGCGCAGGCAGGTGTTGGCAACTTCGCCGTTGGGGTCAACGCCGCGTGCGTATTGCTCGAGGGTTCCGAAGGGGAAGTAGTCGTTGGTGCGTTGGATCTGACCTGCTACGAGCAGCGCCGCGATGGCCATCATCAGGGCGATCCGCCAGAGGGCGGAGGCGGGGTGCAGTCGACGGGCCGAGGCAGGCGGCACGATGCCCTGCGCAGCCGGAGAGGCCGGGCTGGCGGGGGAGGTCGGGTCACGGCGCATGGGATGAGCGTAAAGGGTGGGCGTGCGGGGCGAGAGTAAGGCTCGACGGGGCGGGCACGCGGGCATGACAGGCCCACGCTCACCCGCCTCTGAGTGCACGAACGCGCCCCGACCGTCACCGGTCGGGGCGCGTGATCGCGGTATGGCCGCAGGCTGGCAGGCTTCACCTGCGGTTTTGAGGCTTCACCTGCGGTTTTGAGGCTTCACCTGCGGGAAGTCCGTGGGCTCTCGGACTCGCAGATCCGCAGCCCCACAGCCCCGCAGGCAGCCTCTCAGCCGATCAGGCCTTGGGCTCACCCGGAGCATCAGCCCCGTCGGCCGGAACCTGGCCGGCAGCGGCTGCTTCGTCCTCGTCCCGTGCGGGGAGCGAGGCGGAGAGGCGGCGCACCCACAGGTACAGCGCCGCAACGACGGCGGCGCAGACGATCGCACCGAGCCACATGGCCACGGTGGCGAAGCCCTCGCCGACCACGGCCAGCGGGTCCTGCGTGCCGGAGCCCGCGACGATGCCCGCGAAGACCACACCGAAGAGCGATTCGCCCACGATGAGGCCGGTGGCCATGAGCACGCCAAGACGGCGGGACACTTCCGGGCGGGCGGTGCGGGCTGCCCAGCGGTCGTAGAACACGCCGATCAGAGCGCCGATCGGGATCACGATGGTGATGGCAAGCGGCAGGTACATGCCCATGCCAACGGCCAGTGGCGGCAGGGCGAGCTTGCGGCTGCGGCCCTTGGAGACCTGCTGCAGGATTTCGTCCACGGCGATCACGGCAGCGCCGATCAGCGCGCCGACTCCGATCAGACCCCAGTCGAGTTCACCGCCGAGCACACCGTGCGAGAGGGAGGCGATGAGCGAGGCCTGCGGGGCGGCGAGAGCGTCGGGCCCTGCACCGGGCGCCCCGGCGAATCCGAAGGCGGAGTTCATGAGGCTGAGGATCGGCGGGATGACAACGGAACCGAAGGCCACACCGATCACGAGCGCGACCTGCTGCTTCCACGGGGTGGCGCCCACGAGCTGACCGGTTTTGAGGTCCTGCAGGTTGTCGTTGGAGATGGTGGCAACGCCGAAGACGACCGCGGCGGTGAACAGGGTGTAGGCCACGAGCGGGGTGGGGTCGGCGTCCTTCCCGGTGGCGAGGCCGATCAGCAGGGCAACGGTGAGCGCCACCAGGATGCCCACACCGGAGATGGGGGAGTTGGAGGCGCCGATCAGACCGGCCATGTAGCCGCAGACGGAAGCAATGGCGAGGCCCGCCACGAGGATGTAGCCGATGGAGATGGCCACCAGCATGCCGGCGCTGTGCTCGATCGTCGCCTCGGAGATGAACATCCACAGCAGCAGCCCGATGGGCAGCATCGACGCGAGGGTCACGCCGATCACGATCGACATGGGAAGGTCGCGTTCGGTGAGTTCGACCTGCTGGCCGGAGCGGCGGGCGCGGGTGGAGGCGAGGGCCTCGGTGATGCCCTTCAGCACGGGGCCGAGGATCTTCAGCAGGGTCCAGATCGCGGCGACGGCAATGGCGCCGGCGCCGATGAAACGCACGTCGGTGGAGAACACGGTGTCCACCACGTCGGCAACGGCGGTGTCGGCGCCGAACTGGCCGGCGGAGCGGATGGGCAGCAGGATCCCGTAGGAGATGAGGGCGCCGATGATCATGGCGATACCGACGGTGATACCGACGAGGTGACCCACGCCGATGAGCGCCAGGGACAGGCTCGCGCCGACCATGGTGCCGCCGACGCCCACGCGGAAGGCGCCGGAGATGCTGGAGCCGATGACCTTCATGTTCGCGAGCAGGCTCACGGCAGCGGCGCTGAGAGCGCCGACGAGGATCACGTGCAGGCCGCGCTTGTTCTCTTCGGCGCCGCCCTGGGCGTCACCTACGCGCAGCACTTCGGCGGCGGCCACGCCTTCGGGGTAGGGAAGGTCGGAGCCGGTGACGAGGGCGCGACGCAGCGGGATGGAGAACATCACGCCGAGCACGCCGCCGAGCAGGCAGATGGCGGTGGTGGTCCAGTAGGGGAATCCACTCCACCAGCCGACGATGACGAGGCCGGGCAGCACGAAGATAATCGCGGAGAGGGTGCCTGCTGCCGAGGCAATCGTCTGGACGATGTTGTTCTCCATGATCGAGTGGTTGCGGAAGAACCGCAGCACGGCCATGGAGATCACCGCGGCGGGGATTGAGGTGGCGAAGGTGAGGCCCACCTTCAAACCGAGGTACACATTCGCGGCGGTGAAGACCAGCGTGATGATGCCGCCGATGATCACGCCGCGCACCGTGAGTTCGCGCAGGGAGGGCGCGGGGCTCGCGGTGGTGGTTGCGGGGGAGGACATGCTCCCTCCTTCCGGCCCGTTGCAGGGGAGGGCCGCCAGGGGACAGGGTCGGGTGGTCGGTGGGGTTGAAAACCCAACGGATACCGAAAGGTCACTGTACGCCTCGCGGGGTCCGACGGGCCGAGGCCCGTGCATCAGCCGAGACGTGCGGCAGGAAGCCTCGTGCACACGCACCGCCGTCGTGTACCTTACTCAGCCGCGTCGCGTGCGCATCAGGGGGTGCCCCTTTTTCCTGCGTCACCTGCTCTCAAGCCGAATCCGTCGGCACCCTTTCTACCGGGCCCCAGCCACCCCGTCGGCCCCCTCTCTCTTGACCTCCCACCCTCCCCGTCGGCCCCTCCACCCCACCCTGTTCTTCATCGCTTAAGTCACAAACTCCGCTCCCGGGGCCTTTGGAGGTTCTCCGCAGCGCGGCGTCCCGTACCCTGAGCCCGAGTCATCGGGCCGAGGACGCTGGTGTCCTCGGATGTTCAAAGGAGAGCTCCATGATCAAGCGCAGGTATGTTCTCGCGCTTCCCGGCGCCGTGATTGCCGCCGGAACCCTGGCCGCCTGCGGCGGTGACAAGGGAGGAAAAGGCGGAGGCGAAGGCGACGGAAAGTCCGTTGAGGTCTTCACCTGGTGGGCACAGGGCTCGGAAAAGGCCGGCCTGGACGCCCTCGTCGAGGTGTTTGGCAAGCAGCACCCCGAGGTCAAGTTCATCAACGGTGCCGTGGCCGGTGGCGCGGGTTCTGCCGCCAAGGACATGCTCCAGTCGCGTCTGCAGGCCGGGGATCCGCCGGACACCTTCCAGGCCCACGCCGGTCGCGAGCTGAACGACTACATCGACGCTGGTCAGATCGCCGACGTCTCCAAGCTGTACGACGAGTTCGGTCTGCGCGAAGCCTTCCCGAAGTCCCTGCTGGACCGCCTCACCGTGGATGGCGCCATCTACTCCATCCCCTCCAACATCCACCGCTCCAATGTGGTCTGGGGTAACCCCAAGGTCCTGAAGGACGCCGGCGTTGACCCGGCCACCCCGCCGGCCGACCTCGACGCCTTCATCGCGCAGCTCGAAAAGCTCAAGGGCGCTGGCGTGCAGATCCCGCTGTCGGTGGGCACCACCTGGACCCAGGTGAACCTGCTGGAAGCCGTGATGATGTCGGAGCTCGGGTCCGACGCCTACAACGGCCTGTTCGAGGGCAAGACCTCCTGGGACGACGCCGCCGTGAAGTCCTCCCTGGAGAAGTTCGAGAAGCTCATCAGCTTCACCAACACCGACCGCGACGGCCTGGACTGGCCCGACGCCACCCAGAAGGTCATCGACGGCGCCGCCGCCTACAACGTCATGGGCGACTGGGCTGTGGCCGCCTTCGAGCAGGCTGGCAAGAAGGACGGCGAGGACTTCGTCTACTTCGAGCTGCCGGGCAAGGAGAAGATCTTCGGCTTCCTGGCCGACTCCTTCACCCTCCCCGAGGGCGCCAAGAACCCCGAGGGCGCCAAGGCATGGCTGCAGACCATCTCCTCCGTCGAGGGACAGATGGCCTTCAACCTCGCCAAGGGCTCCATCCCGGCGCGCACCGACGCGGACACCTCCAAGTTCAGCGCCTACGCGCAGACCGCCCTGAAGTCCTTCGCGGAGGACAAGATCTGCGCCTCGATCGCCCACGGCGCCGCCACCCCGATCGCCTGGCTGAACGACATCTCCGATGCCACCAGCCAGTTCACCACCGGTGCGACCGATCTGGCCGGCTACCAGAAGGCCCTCGGCGCAGCCGCAGAGAAGCACACCAAGTGAGAGAGCGGTGGTTGCTCGCCCAGCACTGCGCGAA
>JAEWEZ010000129.1 GCA_023389045.1 Actinomycetes bacterium | reverse complement strand
GCGTTACACAGCGGAACCCAAGATCCACCTGCTCACCCGTTGCGGTCTTGACCCGGGTCCCGCGCTGGGTCTGCTTCTTCGGATCCTTCTTCCCAGACCACCTACCCTGGTCTTTATAGAAGACATCTACTGCCGTCCCCTTAAACGGAGCCGAATACGCAGCCTCGCACGACCTCGCATCGTATCGACAATCCAAATCACCATCAGACAGCTTGCAGTTCAGAGCGTCATGCTCTCTCGAATCCTGCCACGAGGCATAGGAGCCTACGGCCTTTGGTCGCTCGTTATGGCCCGACTCACCACCCACGCCAGACTGCCCCGGGGCGGATTTTGACATTTCGACATTGAATGCATCGCTTTTCTCCTCATGTTCAGAATCGTCTGCATGTGCAGAAAAAGTACAAATCAATATACACAGCGAAGCGATGCAACTGACCCCAAGGAGCCTTCTAAAGCTAGTCGCTTTTTTCATTCTATTTCACCACCGCATACCCGCTCACTAACCATTTTCTGTCTACCCATTTGAGCTGGACACCCGTCGCTAACTCCAGCTTACCCACATCCTCCGCCGGCTCGCCTGGGAATGCTGGCTCGAAGTGCGGCGACAGCGTCGTATAGCAGTGATATTCTCTTAAATCTTGCTCTGAATACATTAAGCTGCATACACCAAGCGCAACCTCGGTTTTTGACCAGAAAGACCTAGCTTTACCTCTCCCCTGGATATCCTCTCTAATCGCCTGGCATTTCTGGCAGTCTTCGAGAATTAAGGCGTCGTATTTAGCAAGTCCGTCAGTCTGATGCGCCCAATAGGTAACATGAAGGAAATACCGCGCCGCCTGCTCCGCGCCCTCATCGGTCTTCTGATCCATCCCCGGGAAGTCCTTAGGGTCCGGTGGTGGAATATCGGGCACAGCCTTAGTGGCTTCACCGCCACCGTCGCTCTTGCCGCCCCCGTCGCTGGGCTCGGAGCCGCTGTCCCAGGTCGGCTCTTTCAACTCCACCGGCCGCGCGGCCGGGTTTTCCCCACCGCAGGCCGCCAACACCAACAGCACGCCAGCCACCACCACGGCAGCACTACGTCGCACCACACCCATCCGGGAACCTCCACATCGAGTCAGCACAGGCATGCCCTGAACGCTAGGAAAAATGCAAGCCCTACCGCCACCGCCCCCTCGAAAATGTGGATAACCCTGCATCGCCCCAGGTCACGCGGATCCTCCACGGTGCTGCGGGCTGTCCACAATGACGCCCAGCACGTTCCTCACCCCGGCTTGAAGGCAAAAAAGAGCCCCGGCTCGTCCCCACGAGCCGGGGCTATCCCTTTTCCCCGCGTCCCGGTCCGTTGGGCTCCGCTCCCTCCTCAGTGGGCGGGCCCTTCCGGTAACGCGTTGAAGCCAGTGAACACATACTCCCCGAACAGGGACTGTGTCCTTCCTAGCAACTTCCTGGGAATGAGCGCTTCTCAGGCAAAGTGATCGAATCCCTGCAGGTCAGGGCGCTGACCGTCATACAAAATTGCCGGCTCCTCCCTTGCTTCACAGGCCCGAACGGTGCCGATCTGCCGGAAACCAGGCGGCACTGCTCCGGGCGCGAAAGTCGCGAGCATGGCGTGTTCCTCCCCGGAATCGAGCACCCACGCCAAGGGGCCAGCCCCAAGTTCCCGCGCGAGATCCTCGACAGCGGCAACATCGCCGGCGAGCAAGCCCGGATCGAGATCCAGGATCACGCCGCTAGCAGCGGCGATCCGCCCACCGTCGCGGAGCAACCCGTCGGAAAGGTCCATCATGGCGTGCGCGCTCTGCCCACCATGCCAGCCCAGAGAAAGCTCCGGATCCGGGGCGTTATGCCAGCGCAGCACATCGAGCGCACTCTGCGCCCGCAGACCGTCGACCTGCAGGGTTGCCCCCGCGTCGTCGTCCTCCCCGTCGGATACCACCCGCGCGAACCCACCGAGAACCACCGCGAGTCCCGCCGCTGACCGTCCGATCTGCTCCGAGCCCACCGCGACCACGTCACCCGGCTGTGCCCCGGAGCGCAGCACCGGCGCCTGCTCTGCCGGGAGCGCACCAAGGGCGGTCACGGTGATCGTGAGCTGTTCTGCCCCACCGAGGTCCCCGCCGATGAGCTCGGCACCATCTCGCGCGGCCCGTCGGACCATCCCTCGCGTCAGCCCCTCGAGAACCTGCACCGAGGTGTTCGAGGGGGCGCTGACGGAGGCGAGAAGCGCCACGGGCCGCGCGCCCATCGCGGCGATGTCGGCCAGGTTTTGCACCGCTGCTTTATGCCCGATGCACTCGGGCGTCGTTGCGGTGCGAAGGAAATCGTGGCCTTCAATCATGGTGTCCGTGGTGGCCACGAGGCGTGCGCCCGGGGGCAGGCTGGCCACTGCGGCGTCATCACCGGGGCCGACGTCCACCGTGAAGCCGGTAAGCTGCCCGCTCATCTCGACCAGACCGGCGACCGGCAGGATTCGGGCGAGGATTCCCGCTTCGCCGAGGTGCGCAATACTCGCCTCATCGCTGCGTGTCATGGCTCTAGTGTTCCGTATCCGGCCCGCTCCCCACGCGCCCCCGCTCCCCACGCGCCCCCGCTCCCCACGCACCCGCAGGCCCCACAAGAAGCAGAAGGGTCAGGGCTCCCCGGTAGGCTCAGAGGGTGTCTTGTTCCGAGGATCCTCAGCCGCGCACCGCACTGCCCGCGCCGCTCAGCGCGCCCTCCCCGGCCGCAGGCCGCGCTGCACGCTACGGCACGGGAGGCGCCCTCGCGGCTACAGCTGTGCTGCTGTTGGGTCTGAGCGGTTGCGGAGCAGTGAGTGTTCCTGCTGGTCCCGACGCTGCTGATCCCGCCTGCGCCCGGATTATTCTCGGGGCGCCGGTGGAGATGCTCGGGCAGGAGCGGGTGGAGACCACGAGCCAGGGCACGGCCGCCTGGGGGTCGGGGGCCGACACGATCGTGCTGCGCTGTGGGGTCACTCCCCCGGGGCCGACGACGGCGCCCTGCACGCGCCTGGGCGATCCCAGTGGTTTCACCGTGGACTGGCTGATCCGTGAGGACGACAACGGCATCGTGCACTACACGACCTATGGGCGGACCCCAGCCGTGGATATCACTGTGCCGCGGTCGGTGGGGAAGGATCAGCCCTCGGCCGTGGCCCTGGAGATGGGTCGGCTGGTCCATGAGATTCCGGCGTCCCGTTACTGCCTCGGGATGAGCGAAACGCAGTAAAGCGAGACGCAGTACAACGAGACGCAGTACCCCTGTCAGCGCAACCCGAGCGGCCGCCGCCGCGCCTGCTCAATCAGGTCGCTGATCAGCTCGGGGTAGCTCAGGCCCATGTTTTGCCACAGCACGGGGAACATGGAGAACGGGGTGAAGCCGGGCATCGTATTGACCTCGTTGACCAGCACATTGCCGTCTTCGGTCACGAACACGTCCACGCGGGCCAGGCCTTCGAGACCCAGCGCGGTGAAAGTACGAGCAGCAATGTCGCGCACCGTGGTCTGCAGTTCCTCGCTGATCTCGGCAGGCACGTCGATATGCACGGTGCCCTTGGAGAAGTACTTGGATTCGTAGTCGTAAAAGTCGAGGTCGGAGCCAATGCGCACTTCCCCGGGAATCGTTGTGCGCGGCGGTGCCCCGTCGATCCCCTGGAGCACCCCGCATTCCACCTCGCGCCCGTGAATCCCCTGCTCGATCAGCACCTTCGGGTCTTCCCGGAAGGCGGTCTCGAGTGCCGTCTCGAGGTCGGCACCCTCGGGGTTGTCGACGCGGGACACACCGAGGCTCGAACCAGCGCGGGCTGGCTTCACGAACAAAGGTGCCTGCAGCTTCGCCACCTTCTCGCGCACGCTCTCGGGGTCGGCGGCCCACTGCTCTCGGCGCACGAGGAAACCGGGGGCAACCCCGATCCCTGCCGCCTGGAGAACCATTTTGGTGGCGTCCTTATCCATGCCGAGGGCGGAGCCGAGCACACCGGAGCCAACGTAGGGCACATCGAGCAGGTCCAGGGCGCCCTGGATGGTGCCGTCTTCTCCGTAGGGGCCGTGGAGCAGGGGGAAGACCACGTCGATCTGGGCGAGCGGTTCCACTCGTCCCTCACGGATCACCCGCAGTTCGCTGCGCTGCCCGGGCTGATGGGGGCGAGATGGGAGGAGCACTTCGTCGCCATCGGCGGGGACTTCGGGGGCGGCACCACCAAAGAGATGCCAGTGGGCGGGATCGTCGCTGACGTGGACGAGGCGGCCGTCGCGGGTAATCCCCAGGGCGATGACCTCGTAGCGGTCACGGTCGATGGCTTCCAGGATCCCGCCGGCGGTGATGCAGGAGATGCCGTGTTCACCGCTGCGGCCCCCGAATAGGAGGGCGACTGTCGTGCTCATTCCTTGAAGCGTAGTCATCTCGTGGCATTCCTTCGCATCTGCGGTCCCGTCGGGAGTGTCATTCCGGTCGCACTGAGCGCGAGAGCAGGCCCGCGGTGACGTCCTCGATGCGGGCGCCATTGTCGATGACGGAGACCACAGCGTTTGTGAGCGGCATGTCGATGTCAAGGCGTTGGGCGAGGTCAGCGACGGCCCGCGCGGTCGCGACACCCTCAGCAGTCTGTCCGATCTTCGCGCGGGCTGTGTCCACGTCGAGCCCCTGACCGAGTGCTTCGCCCATCCGGTGGTTCCGGGACAACGGGGAGGCGCAGGTGGCTACCAGGTCACCGACCCCGGCGAGTCCAGCGAAGGTTTCGCGGCGCCCGCCGAGGGCCACACCGAGACGGGTGATCTCGGCGAGTCCGCGGGTAATCAGGCTCGCGGTGGTGTTGTGCCCGTGCCCGAGGCCGGTGGCGGCGCCGACGACGATCGCGATCACGTTCTTGACGGCTCCGGCGATCTCCACGCCGATCACATCGGTGGAGACGTAAGCGCGCAGGTAGGGGGCATCGCACCAGCGTGCGAGCAGGTGTGCGGTCTCTTCATCGCGGCAGGCGATCACCGCACCGCAGGGGCGACGCTGCGCGATTTCCGCCGAGAGGTTCGGCCCCGAGAGCACCGCGATCTGGTCGGGTGCGAGGTCTGTTTCCTGCTCGAGAATTTCGCTGATGCGTGCGTCGGTACCCCGTTCGATCCCCTTGACCAGGGAGATGACGGGCACATCGGGGAGGGTGATGCCGTCTTCCCGCCAGGCACGCAACGTGGGGCGCAGCACCTGGGCGGGGATTGCGACCACCACGCCGTCCACCCCGGTGAGGGCTTCGCGCGGGTCGCTGGTGGCGGTGATGGTCGTGGGCAGCGTGAGGTCCGGCAGGTAGCGGGTATTGCGGTGGGTCCGACGGATCTCCGCGGCGGCCTCTTCCCGTCGGGCCCACAGAATCACCTCGTGACCGGCATCGGCGAGGACCTGCGCGAACACGGTGCCCCAGCTGCCGGCGCCGAGCACCGCGATTCGACGAGGCGATGCACTCTCGCCCAGTGCCTGCTGCGTCATCGGCTCACTCCTTACTTCTTGGCCCGGGGCTTCCCGCGCCTCTGCTGCGTGCGGCCTTCCCTCCAGCGCCCCACATGCCAGGGCCCCTCCCAGGGGCGTCGTGGGCGCACGGCGCGCTGACCTGTCTCCGGGCGGAAATCATCGCTGTCAGGGTCATGCATCGTGGCGGGTGGTTCCTGCCTGCGCATCCGGGCCAGAAGCCGCATGATCCGCTCCATGATCTCCACGCTCACCCTCACTTCAGCCTCCCTCTGGCTCTCCCCCTCCAGCAGCTGTGCCGTGAAGGGCTCACCGATCTGGAACTGCACGCGCCGCCCGGGGCCGGGGTGCGGGATTGGGGATCCGACGGGCCACAGCTCCCGGGAGCCGTGGCAGCCCACAGGCACAATTGGGGCGCCGGTTCGAAGCGCGAGGCGCGCCGCCCCTAACCGTCCGCGCATCGGCCAGCCCTCGGGGTCACGGGTGTAGGTGCCCTCCGGGAACAGCATGATCGCTTCGCCGCGTTCGAGGGCCGCCTGCGCCGCGGCCAGGGCGTCGGCGGCACGGTCCGTGCCGCGCAGCACGGGAATCTGTCCCGTCGCCCGCAGCACGGCCCCGAGCGGCCAGATCGAAAACAGGGACTGCTTAGCCACGAAACGTGGCGCCACACCGCTCGCATGCAAAAGGTGCCCGTAGGCGAGGGCGTCGAAAGGCCCGGTGTGGTTCCCGACCAGCACCATCGGCCCCGATGCGGCCAGGTTCTCCCGCCCGCGATGGACGGGGCGGGCAAGCAGCCAGATCGCGGGCCGCAGCAGAAACTGCAGCACACCGATGATGGGGCCGGATCGGCGCTGCGGGGCACGCGCTCCCGGGAGGTC
The DNA here is from genome assembly GCA_023389045.1 of Actinomycetes bacterium. Classification (GTDB taxonomy): domain Bacteria; phylum Actinomycetota; class Actinomycetes; order Actinomycetales; family Dermabacteraceae; genus Brachybacterium. Next base: position 3,905 of record JAEWEZ010000129.1, on the reverse strand, counting down.
CCAGGAGAGACGCAGACGCTGCCATCGTCTACGCAGTCCGCCACCGCCCATCAGCGGTTCAGTCCAGACCGGAGGTTCCGCGGCCGAGCATTCGCCGGGTGGCCTGGGAGGCGATGCCGCGGCGAGTGGCGGTGCCGGCCTGGATCGCGCGGCGACGCAGCGTGGTGGGGGCGCGGCGCGCAAGGGTGTTCACGGCGGCGGCGTGCATCAGGCGGCGCGGGGCGAAAGCGATCCGGCCGCGCACGGAGCGGTACTTGACGGCCGTGGTGATCTGCAGGAGATCCCCACCCGGCAGCACGGCCACACCGATCCGCACCCGCAGCAGCGGGGTGTCATCGCAGATCAGGGCTTCGCCACCGACAACTTCATCGACGACGTATTCCTTCTCCGGCGGCGGCACCATATCCATCAGGCGCACGGCCTCATCGCGTAGGGCTCTCAGGCCGCGGGTCTTCAGCGGGGTGTTTTCGTGGCTGAAGATCGCCTCGGCCCACACGCGCGGATCGGATTCCTGCACCCCCTGCGTCGGCACGATGACCACATCGCAGTAGTCGGGGATCGGAATGTCACGCAGGGCAATGGACCCGGCGGCCGAGGCGGGGGTCGCCACGCTCGGCTCGTGCTCGTCGGAGATGACCTCCGCCTCGATCACGTCGTCATCGCGGTGGGATTCGCTCTGGTTCATGCCTCGTCCTCCCAGAACTCGGCGCCGAGGGCGGTGAGCTTCTCACGGAACAGTTCGTAGCCGCGGTCGATCAGGTCGATGCCACGGATGGTGGAGACTCCTTCAGCGCCGAGAGCCGCGATCAGGTAGGAGAATCCGCCGCGCAGGTCAGGCACGGTGATGTCGGCTGCTTTGAGCGGGGTTGCCCCGGAGATCACGGCCGAGTGATTGAAGTTCCGTCGACCGAAACGGCAGCCGGAGCCACCCAGGCATTCGCGGTACACCTGGATGTGGGCGCCCATCTCATTCAGGGCGCTCGTGAAGCCGAGGCGGTTCTCGTACACGGTTTCGTGCACGATCGAGATCCCTTCGGCTTTGGTCAGCGCTACCACGAGCGGCTGCTGCCAGTCGGTCATGAAACCGGGGTGCACATCGGTCTCCACCGCGATCGAGTTCAGCGGGGTGCCGGGGTGGAAGAAGCGGATGCCGTCGTCGGTAATCTCCATCCCGCCGCCCACCTTGCGGTAGGTGTTCAGGAAGGTACTCATCGGCTTCTGCTGCGCATCGCGGATGAACACCGAACCCTCGGTAACGAGCGCGGCGCAGGCCCAGCTCGCGGCTTCGATCCGGTCCGGGATGGCCACGTGTTCGTAGCCGCCCAGGCGCGGGACGCCCTCGATGGTGATGGTGCGGTCGGTGTGCATCGAGATGATCGCGCCCATCTTCTGCAGCACCGCGATGAGATCTTCGATCTCGGGTTCGACCGCCGCGTTGGACAGTTCCGTGATGCCCTCGGCCCGCACGGCGGTCAGCAGCACCTGCTCGGTGGCGCCGACGCTCGGGTATTCAAGGTTGATCTTGGCGCCGGTCAGGCCGTTCGCGGCGGTGATGTAAATACCGAACTCGCGCTTATCCACCACGGCCCCGAAGGCGCGCAGCACATCGAGGTGGTAGTTGATCGGGCGGTCACCGATCCGGCATCCGCCGAGGTCAGGGATGATCGCCTCGCCCAGGCGGTGCAGGAGCGGACCGCAGAACAGAATCGGGATGCGGGAGCTTCCCGCGTGGGCGTCGATGTCGGACACCTGGGCGCGTTCCACATTGGAGGGGTCCATGGAAATCGTGCCGGAGTCTACATCGCGTTCGACCTTCACCCCGTGGATCGCGAGCAGCTCGGAAACGATCTGCACATCGCGGATGTCCGGAACGGAGCGCAGGATGCTGGGCTCCTCGCCCAGGAGCGCAGCCACCATCGCCTTAGAGACGAGGTTCTTCGCACCTCGAACGGTGATTTCACCGTCGAGGCGGCGTCCGCCGCGCACGTGGAATATCGAGGTCATGGTGTCCTTGAGGGTCTAAGACGGGCCGCTGGGGACGGCCCTGAGTGACCGCTCCACCATACCGGAGGGCATCTGGGCATCACCGCAATGGTGATCGGGCCGACCCCCTCGTGGCGTGGGCGGCCGGTGCTTTCAGTCGTCGTCGGCAGTCCGTGCCGGGAGGGTTTTCGGCATCCACGCGGGGCGGCGGGCCTCGAAGGCGTCGATATCGGCCTCGTGACGCAGGGTGAGCCCAATATCGTCGAGCCCTTCCATCAGACGCCAGCGGGTGTATTCGTCGATAGCGAAACGGAAGGTGGCCTCGGCGGCATGCACCTGCTGTTCGACGAGGTCCACAGTCACGTCAGTGCCGGGTTCTTCCTCAAGGATTTTCCAGAGCTGTTCGATGTCGTCCTGCTGCAGCTGGGCTGCGACCAGACCCTGTTTGCCGGCGTTGCCACGGAAAATATCGGCGAAACGACTGGAGAGCACGGCACGGAAACCGTAGTCGCGAAGCGCCCAGACGGCGTGCTCGCGGGAGGACCCGGTTCCGAAGTCGGGTCCGGCCACGAGCACGGAGCCATGGCGGTAGGCGTCCTGGTTCAGCACGAAGTCGGGGTCATTGGCGCGCCAGCCGGAGAAGAGGCCGTCGTCAAAACCGGTTTTGGTAACGCGCTTGAGGTAGACGGCGGGGATGATCTGGTCGGTATCCACATTGCTGCGGCGCAGGGGAACACCGATGCCGGTGTGGGTGGTGAAAGCTTCCATGTGGGGGCTCCTGTGGGGCTCGGAGTCGGGGCCGACGGGGCGGGACGGGCCGAAGGGTTGGGGCGGGCCGACGGGTTGAGACGGGAACCGGGGTCTTAGGCGATCGGTTCGAGGTCCAGCGGGGAGGAGAGCCTGCCCCGCACGGCCGTGGCCGCGGCAACCACCGGGGAGACCAGGTGGGTGTGGCCGCCCTTGCCCTGACGTCCCTCAAAGTTGCGGTTGGAGGTGGAGGCGGCACGCTGCCCCGGGGAGAGCTGATCGGGGTTCATGCCCAGGCACATGGAGCAGCCAGCCTGACGCCACTGCGCACCAAAGGCTTCAAAGTCACGGTCGAGCCCTTCGAGTTCCGCCTGCAGACGCACACGCGCCGAGCCCGGCACGACCAGCACTTCCACATTGGGATGCTTCTGACGGCCACGGATGACCTCCGCGAAGGCCCGCAGGTCTTCGATACGCCCATTGGTGCAGGAGCCCATGAAGACGGTGTCCACGGTGATGTCCTTGAGCGGCGTGCCGGGCACCAGATCCATGTAGGCCAGGGCGCGCTCGGCGGCGGCGCGGGCGGTGTCATCGGTGAAATCCTCGGGGGCCGGAACGCAGGCCGAAAGCGGCAGGCCCTGCCCGGGGTTCGTTCCCCAGGTCACGAAGGGTTCGAGTTCATCGGCGTTGATCGTTACCTCGGCGTCGAAGGTCGCGCCTTCGTCGGTGGCGAGGCTCTTCCAGTACTCGACGGCTTCGTCCCACAGCTCCCCGCTCGGGGCATGCGGGCGGCCTTTGACGTATTCGAAGGTGGTCTCATCGGGAGCGATCATGCCGGCGCGGGCACCCGCCTCAATGGACATATTGCAGATCGTCATCCGGCCTTCCATGGAGAGGTCCCGGATCGCCTGCCCACGGTATTCGAGCACGTAGCCCTGTCCCCCGCCGGTGCCGATCTTGGCAATCACCGCCAGGATGATGTCCTTGGCAGTCACGCCGGGTTTCAGGCTCCCCTCGACGTTGATCGCCATGGTCCGGAAGGGTTTCAGGGCGAGGGTCTGGGTGGCCAGCACGTGTTCGACTTCGCTGGTTCCGATCCCGAAGGCGAGCGCTCCGAAGGCTCCGTGGGTGGAGGTGTGCGAGTCGCCGCAGACGACGGTGGTGCCCGGCTGGGT
>JAEWEZ010000060.1 GCA_023389045.1 Actinomycetes bacterium | reverse complement strand
GTGCAGGGCAAGTGCCCAGGCGCCGGCCACGCGATCCAGGCCCTCCAGGCCCCAGGTCTCCATCACCTGCAGGAGCAGTGCGGCATCCTCGTTCACCGGGGTGGTGAGGCCGGCGGCGGCGAGCGCTGCGGCCAGCTCATCCACCGCGTGCAGGCGAGCCTCGGCGGCCAGGAGGAAGCGCCCGTCGGCACTTCGGAGGATCTCCGCGGCGCCCTGCCGGGAGCGCAGTCCAAGCTGCACCTGGTCGGTCTGTTCGGTGGCGGAGTCACCGGCTGCGCGCGCCTGCTGCCCCTCCAGCAGGGCCTGCAGGGCGTGGGAGTTCGCGGGGGTGCCGATGATGGCGGCAAGTGCGCTCATGGCGGGTGTCCTTTCGGGGACTGTGACGGGCGCTGGTGGGGCGCCCCGGTGGCCGGTCACGGCCGCATGGTTACGGGTCAGGAGGTGCGGCGGGCGAGGATCATCTCGCCATCGCGCACATGCACCTCAAGGTCATCCAGGGAGGTGGCGAGGGCATCGCACAGCGGGCGCAGCACCTCGGCCGGGGTGGTGGTGGTTAGCGCGATGGCGGTGCAGCCGGCGGCGCGGGCAGAGCGCAGGCCGCCGGTGGAGTCCTCAAGGGCGATCGTCTGCGCGGGGGCGTGTCCGAGGCGCTGCGCCCCGGTGCGGAAGGGCTCCGGGTCTGGTTTCCCGGCGCTCACCTGATCTGCCGTCACCAGGTGTTCCGGGGTGGGCAGACCGGTTTGGGACCAGCGCGCGGTGAACAGGGGGCGGGTGCAGGAGGTGACGATCGTCCAGGTGGGGGCGCCGAGCGTGGTCGCGGCCGCATCAAGTTCCGAGAGGAGACGCTCGGCACCGGGCATGATGCGAAGCCCCTCGGCATCGGCAATCTCGATCTCTTCGATGCGCTGGTGAGCGGTATGGAGTTCCGTCTCGCTCATATCGGGGAAGACCTCGCGCAGCACCTGCAGGGCGGGGCGTCCGTGCATGGCTGCCTCGAAATGGCGGGGGCTGCCGAGCTCCTCCAGAAGGTGGTTCCAGGAGCGCTCGACGCAGGGCCCGGAGTCCAGCAGGGTGCCGTCCATGTCTAGCAGGAGGGCACGGGTGGCGCGGGGCAGCGCATCGGGGCGCGCCGAGGAGGCATCGGTCATGGGCTCACGTTCTCATATCTGCCTGGGGCACGGCAGGTAGGGACACGGAGCGAGCCGTCACGCTGCGCCTATCGTGCACGGATCAGCCTGTGCCCCACCCTGCGCAGACCGGCCCGCATCTCATCGTGGACGGCTCGACGGCGTAAGCCCCGTTCCCTTTAGCGTGCTTGGGCGATGGCTTCTTCCTCTCCCGGGCCCTTCCCGGGCAGTGACTCCTCCGGCTCCCGCGCCGCGTCGGTTTCGGACGCTGCCGCGGAGCCGATCAGCGCTGCCACGGAATCGAACACCGCTGCCGCGGAGTCGATCAGCGCTAATGCGGAGCGCGTCGGTCAGGGCGGGACTGCCACGCTGCCGCAGACAGAGACCGCTGAGATCCGCGCGGTGCGGCGCCGCGGCTTCGCCGTCGGTTTCGCCACGGGCCTCTACGGGCTATCTTTCGGCGCTCTCGCCACAGCCGCTGGGCTCGACCTCTGGCAAGCCGTGGTGCTCTCGGCCGTCATGTTCACCGGCGGCAGCCAGTTCGCTTTCGTAGGCGTGATCAGCGGCGGTGGTTCCGCTCTCGGGGCGGTGCTAACTGCTGTGCTGCTCGGGATCCGCAATACGCTCTACGGGCTCAGCCTCAGCCGGGTGCTTCCGCGCCGGGGCTGGCGGCGCCTGCTGCAGGCGCATTTGACGATCGACGAGTCTGCTGCCACTGCCGCCTCGGGGACCACAGTCGCCGCGCAACGCGCCGGGTTCTTCTCCGCCGGGGTGTGGGTGTTCGTGTTTTGGAACATCTTTTCCGTGCTCGGCGCCCTGGCCGGACAGCTCATGAGCGATCCCACCGTCTGGGGTCTGGATGCGGCCGCCGCCGCGGCGTTCCTCGCGCTGCTGTGGCCGCGTCTGCGCAGTGGCGAAGCCGTCGCGGTGGCAGTGGCTGCGGCTGCTCTCGCGCTGCTGACCACGCCGGTGTTACCGGCGGGCGTGCCAGTGATTGCGGCGGTTCTGGTGGCGGTGCTCGCGGGGCTTCGAGGGGCCGACGGGGAGGCCGCGGCAGGCCCAACAGAGAATGAGGTGGCGCGATGACAGCCCTGTGGTTTGCGGTCCTGGCGGCTTCCCTTGCCTCTCTCGCGCAAAAGTGGCTCGGCTATCAGGTGCCCGCCGATCTGCTCGAGCAGCCGCGGGTGCGTCGGATCACCACCCTGCTTCCGATTGCTCTCTTGGGTGCTCTGGTGGCAGTGCAGACGGCCACCTCCGGTGGCTCCGTGGGGGTCGATGCGCGTCTGCTCGCCCTGGGCGTTGCCGCGGTGCTGCTGGTGCTTCGCGCACCGTTCCTGCTGGTCGTGGTGGCGGCAGCTGTCACGGCAGCGGTGCTTCGCGCCCTCGGCTGGGGCTAGGACGAGACATCCTGAGCCTTGGGAGTTCTCAGCGGCTCGCGCGATGCAGGCTGATCGCTCGGCGCACCGCCATGCGGGCATCGCGTCGATCGCGCAGGGCCTCATAGGCGAGGGCTAGGCGATACCAGGCCGTCCAGTCGTCCTCCCGGCCGTTTTCCAGGGCGGAGCGGGCCTGCTCAAACTCGGCGCGGGCAGCCTGCTTTTTCAGTGCTGCAGGATCCGCATCCGTTTCTGCCTGCTCTGCCTGCGCAGATGCCGCGTGTTCGGCGGGCACAGCATTCTCGTCGGCCCCACCGTCGGAACTCAGCAGCTGCTCGTACTCACGCGCGAGGCGCGCGCTCGCGAGACCGAACAGCACTTCCCGCCAGATGACCCACACGGTCAGCACGGTGATGATGCCGACGCCGATGCCGAGGCCCCAGCCGACCGTGCCACCTGCGCGGAAGAAACCCCAGGCCATCCAGCCCAGGCCCCAGCAGTACAGCGCCGTGATCACCACGAGCGCCGCGACCATGATGCGTGTTCCCACGGCGGCCTCAGCCCAGATCCATGTAGTGGTCCAGGCCCACGGTGAGCCCGGGATGCGCCGCCACCTCGCGCACGCCGAGGAGCACGCCGGGCATGAAGCTCGCGCGGTCGAAGGAGTCGTGGCGCAGCAGGAACTGCTCCCCCTCGGAACCGAACTGCACCACCTCGTGGGCGATCAGGCCGCGCTGACGCACCGCATGCACGTGGATCCCATCCACCACGGCCCCGCGCGCATGATCGGGGTCCTTCTCGGTGGCATCCGGAACCGGGCCGAGTCCAGCCTCCGCGCGGCCAGCGGCGATCGCGGCCGCGGTAGCGACAGCCGTGCCGGAGGGGGCATCGAGTTTATTGGGGTGGTGCATCTCGATGATCTCGGCGCTCTCGTAGTAGCGCGCGGCAATCTGTGCGAAACGCATGGCGAGAACGGCACCGATCGCGAAGTTCGGGGCGATCAGCACACCCACCTCGGGATGCTCGGCGAGTGCCTGCCGCACCTGCTCGCGTGCCTCTTCGCTCCAGCCACTGGTGCCGACCACGGCGTGCAGGCCGTGCTGGACCGCCCAGAGCACATTGTCGAGGGCAGCATCGGGAACGGTGAAGTCGATGACCACCTGTGCCCCGGCCTCCAGCACCTGCTGACGGTCATCATCCACCCCGATGCGGGCCACCAGTTCCATGTCCTCGGCCTGCTCCACGGCCTGGCAGGAGGCCGTGCCCATCCGCCCGGGGGCGCCGAGGACGGCCACGCGGATCGGATCGGTGGATGCGCTGCTCATGGGAGGGTCCTTCCGGTTGGGGTCTGTGGTGGGTATCGACAAGGGCTGGGTTCGTGGGCGCCACGCCCACGGTGCCGGGTGGGGCTGGGTGCCAGCGGGGCTCAGGTGCCGTCGGGGCCGACGTCAACCCGGGCGGTGAAGGTCTGTGCGAAACGTGCCGCGAGGTCCTGCACCTCCTGGGCGGTGACGGCACCGATCCTCTCGAGGATTTCCTCGACCGACCAGTAGCGGCCCTGGATCAGTTCGCTCGCCCCGAGGCGCCCCATACGGCTGCTGGTGTCTTCCAGGCCGAGGGCGAATCCGCCCGCCATCTGCCCGCGGGCACGGTCCATTTCCGCGCCGGTCACGCCCTTCTCCCCCATCTCGGCGAGTTCATGGGCCAGCAGATCCACCACCACGGCGGTGCGGGAGGGACGGCAGGCGGCATACATCCCGAACAGGCCCGCGTCCCGGTAGGAGGCGCTGAAAGAGTGCACCGTGTAGGCGAGTCCGCGCTTTTCACGCACGTTCTGGAATAGGCGGGAGGACATCCCACCCCCGAGGATCGACATCAGCATCGAGAGCGCATGACGGTCATCGCTGGCTGAGGCCACACCGGGGCCACCCACGTAAATGTGGTTCTGCTCGGTGGGGCGGGTGAGCCGACGGGGTTCGAGCACGCGGGAGAGCCGCCCCTGCGCGGTCTCTTCCGGCACCGGGTGGGCGGGGCGACGACGCACCGACGGCAGCACACCCTCGGTCAGATCCCAGCCTCCCCGCGCGAGCCCCTCCAAGAGCAGGGCGCGCACCTCGTCATGGTCCACATCACCGACGGCGGTGACCACGAGATTGTCGGTGCGGTAGTGCTCAGCGCGGTGGTCGCGCACATCCTGGATGCTGAGCGCATTCACGGTCTGGGCAGTTCCACCCACCGGCCGCCCCAGCGGGGTTTCCGCCCCGAGCACATCGGCGAGGAAGGTCTCGTAGCCCACGTCTTGGGGGTCATCGGAGGCAGCCGCAAGCTCCTCCAGAATCACCTCACGCTCCGTGAGGAGGGATTCCTCCGTGAGCAGACTGGAGGTGACCATATCGGTGAGCACGTCGAGGGCGCGGGGAAGATCCACCGAGCGCACCCGCCCGTAGTAGAGGGTGTGCTCCTTGGCGGTGACGGCATTGGAGTCGCCACCGACCTCGTCGAACGCCGTCGCAATATCCAGGGCAGTGCGCCGATGCGTGCCCTTGAACAGGAGATGTTCGAGCACATGGGTGGATCCGGCATGCTCGGGGCGTTCATCACGGGAGCCGACCGGGAGCCAGAGCCCCACGCTTGCCGAATGCACGGAAGGGTCGGTTTGGGTGAGCAGACGGGCGCCGCCGGGAAGCACGCTCCGGCGGATTCCTGCCGCCTCGTCGAGCATGACGTCCGAGGTAGCGTCCTGCATGATCAGGTCAACTGGCACTGCTTGATTCTCCCACGGGACCCTCATCAGGGGCCGCGTGGGTTCCCTCACCCTCGGCATGCTGGGCCTGGTGAGCCTCTCCGCTCGCACGCAACTGCGCACTCTCCCGACGCAGGGCCAGCAGCCGCAGCGTCACAAACACAGCCACCAGAACCACCGCGAGCAGCGCAGCGAACATCACGCCCAGGGCAAGCCCCAGCGACTCCCATCGGCTCGTTGTCACCTCCAGCCGGGCCGTCAGAGTCGGCTGCTCCAGAGTGCTCGCCGCCACCCGCGAGCCATTCGGGCCGGGGCCGAGTGCCGGCTTGGCCTGCTCGACCCCCGCCAGCTCACCTTTCCCCTCCAGCCGCACCGACCAGGTCACAGGCGTCTTCCCGCCGGCCACCCGAAGCGCCTGCGGAACCCCCAGATCCAACCAGACCTGATGCCGATCCGTGGTTAGATCGCCCGTGCCTTCCGTGACCTCTACCAGGGCGCCCGGGCCGTCAGAGGCCTTCGTAAACCCGAAGGAACGCAGGCTCGCATCCAGCTGCTGCGCATCAGCGGCATCCACCAGAACCTCATGGGCGGTCAGGGAATCCCCCGTCTGCTCCACCCGGTACTCTCCCCCGCTGCGCAGCCACTCCACGAGCGCAGCGCTGATCCGCGGGTCCTCCCCCGCCGGCGTCACCACCCGCATCTGCAGCGAAGCCTGACCCGTCACATCAAGGTGAAGAGCAATCTCCACGCGCTCCAGCGTGATCGGATGCGCGATGGTTTCGCTTTCCCCACGCAGATCAAAACGCGCCCTGTCCTCCATCACCCTGCCGTTCTGGCCCGCCCAGCTAGCAGGGCCCGCCACCTGCCGGGTGATCTCCACCTTCGGATCGCAAATATCCGTGCAGCTCAGCTCATCACGCACCGTGGTGCGCACATCCAGAACACCCTGATCACCGGTGGCATGGGTGACGTCAAAGACCGTGCCTTTAGTGCGCAACGCTGTATCCGTCCAGGCAGCGACCTGTTTCGCGGTTCCTTCGGGGAATCGCACCGTCCAGGTGTCATCGCCGCCCTGCGGAGCCGTCACCTCCCCTCCCTTGGGGGTCACCGAGCGGAAAAACTTTTCATACCCAGCGGGATCGGCATCCTGCGCTGCCGCGGGCAGGCGGTACGAAATCGTGCGCACATACTTACCCTCGGTTTCGAGACCGTCCGTGAACACATGCAGGGCCACAACCCCGCGGTCCTCCACCTGGCCAACGCGAATCAACTCCCCCGTGCTGTGTTCCTGCCCCTCCAGAACCGCGACCGTGTTGCCTGCCACCAGAATCGTTCCGGCCTGATCCTGATTCAGCAGATTCTGCGCAACCAGCGCGTCAACCATCCAGTCCATGAGGTCACGGGAGGTGAAGGCCTCCTCCCAGCGCATCCCCGAACCAAACGGCGGTTTACCCCGCTGCACCCTCACCTCGGCACGCTGCGCATCGATCTCACCGGCCTGCAGCACGGTGGCCACCTTGCGCTGATAGTCCTCGGGGCTATCGAAGTCCAGGGTGAAAGTGAAAACCGTCCGGGACGCATCCGCCTTCTTGCCCTGGTACTCCAGGGGGCCGGGCAAGTTCTCCAGGATCACCCGCTCCACTCCCGCGGGATCCGTGCCCGTCGAGCCGAGCACCCCCGCCTCGGCGCTGAGGGTGATGGTGCGGGTTCCCGAGCCGGCCTCGGCAAGATCCAGGCGTGTCTGCACCTCCACCCCGCAGCCGGCCAGAACCAGCAGGGAGGCGACACCGCCCAGGATCCACCACAGCATGCGGCTCCCCCGTAGGGGAGACAGCCTGCAGACCATGGATGCCCCGTCGCCCATATTCACCGGTCCTTCCCCTCTGTTCCCCAGGTGGCAGCGGTTTCGCTTGCCTTTGTCATCGGCTGTCCCACGGTACCCGACCACCGCTCATCGCCGCAGATGCGGCAGGGCGGCATCCCCGTGTCGGGAATGCCGCCCTGTCTATCGCTCACGGACGCACCGAAGGCGCTGCCCGTCGTGGATCACGCGCTCAGATCACTCGGCGGTGGGCTCCTCAGAAGCAGCCGACTCGGCCGACTCCTTCGCACCCTCAGCCTCATCCTCGATCACGGCGAGGCTGATCTTGCCGCGGTTGTCGATCTCGCGGATCTCAACCTCGATCTTCTGGCCCACCTGGACGACGTCCTCGACGTTATCCACGCGCTTGCCACCGTTGAGCTTGCGCAGCTGGGTCACGTGCAGCAGACCGTCCTTGCCGGGGGTCAGCGAGATGAAGGCGCCGAAGTCCACCACGCGCACGACGGTGCCGAGGTAGCGCTCGCCGACCTCGGGAACCATCGGGTTGGCGATCGCGTTGATCGCGCTGCGGGCGGCCTCCGCGGAGGGGCCGTCGGTGGCGCCGATGTAGACGGTGCCGTCGTCCTCGATGGTGATGTCCGCGCCGGTGTCGTCCTGGATCTGGTTGATCATCTGACCCTTGGGGCCGATCACCGCACCGATCTTGTCGACAGGGATGGTCACGGCGATCACGCGCGGGGCGTTCGGGCTCATCTCGTCGGGAGCGTCGATCGCCTCGTTCAGCACGTCCAGGATGTGCAGGCGGGCTTCGCGGGCCTGAGCCAGCGCCGAAGCGAGCACCGAGGCGGGGATGCCGTCGAGCTTGGTGTCGAGCTGGATCGCGGTCACGAACTCGCTGGTGCCGGCCACCTTGAAGTCCATGTCACCGAAGGCGTCCTCGGCACCGAGAATGTCGGTCAGGGCGGCGTACTTGGTTTCACCCTCGACCTGGTCGGAGACCAAGCCCATGGCGATACCGGCCACCGGGGCCTTCAGCGGCACACCGGCGTTCAGCAGCGACAGGGTGGAGGCGCAGACGGAGCCCATCGAGGTGGAGCCGTTGGAGCCGAGAGCCTCGGAGACCTGACGGATCGCGTAGGGGAACTCCTCGCGGCCCGGGAGCACCGGAACCAGGGCGCGCTCGGCGAGCATGCCGTGGCCGATCTCGCGGCGCTTCGGGGAGCCGACGCGGCCGGTCTCGCCGGTGGAGTACGGCGGGAAGTTGTAGTGGTGGATGTAGCGCTTGTGATCGATGGGGCTGAGCGAATCGATCTGCTGTTCCATCTTCAGCATGTTCAGGGTGGTCACGCCCAGGATCTGGGTTTCGCCACGCTGGAACAGAGCCGAGCCGTGCACGCGCGGGAGCACCTCCACCTCAGCGGAGAGCTGGCGGATATCGCGCAGGCCGCGGCCGTCGATACGCACACCCTCAGTGAGGATCTTCTGGCGCACGATCTTCTTGGTCAGCGCACGGTAGGCGCCGGTGATTTCCTTCTCGCGCTCGAAGAACTCCTTGTCTTCGCCGGCAAGCTCCTCGAGCACCTCGGCCAGCAGCTCTTCGGTGGTTTCCTCGCGCTCCTGCTTACCGGCAATGGACATCACCTCGCGCAGACGGTCGCTCGCGGCGGCCTCTACGGCGGCGTAGGCATCGTCCTGGTAGTCCAGGAACAGCGGGAACTCGCGCACCGGCTTCGCAGCGGTCTTGGCCAGTTCGAGCTGGGCCTCGCACAGGGTGCGGATAAAGACCTTGGCGGCCTCCAGACCCTCGGCCACGACCTCCTCGGTGGGGGCGATCGCGCCCTGGTTCTTGACCAGGTCCCAGGCGTTATCGGTGGCTTCGGCCTCGACCATCATGATCGCGACATCGTCTTCGACGATGCGGCCGGCCACGACCTTCGAGAAGACGGCCTCTTCCAGCTGCGAGAAGGTCGGGAAGGCCACCCACTGGCCGCCCTGAGCGGTGGGCATGAGCGCGATGCGCACGCCGCCGATCGGGCCGGAGAAGGGCAGACCGGAAATCTGGGTGGAGGCGGAGGCACCGTTGATGCCGACGACGTCGTAGGCGTCGTCCGGGCCGGCAGCCATGACGGTCAGCACGACCTGGACCTCATTGCGCAGGCCCTTCACGAAGGCGGGGCGCAGCGGGCGGTCGGTGAGGCGGGCGGCGAGGATCGCGTCGGTGCCGGGGCGGCCTTCGCGGCGGAAGAAGGAGCCGGGGATGCGGCCGGCAGCGTACATACGCTCTTCGACATCCACCGTGAGCGGGAAGAAGTCGAACTGGTCCTTGGGCTTGTTGGACACGGCGGTTGCCGAGAAGACCATCGTGTCGTCGTCGAGGTAGACGGCGACGGCGCCGGCGGCCTGCTGGGCCAGACGCCCGGTCTCGAAGCGGATCTCGCGGCGACCGAAGGAGCCGTTGTCGATAACGGCGGTGGTCGCGGCGATCTCAGGGCCTTCCATGGCCATGGGTCTCTCCTTTGATGTGGGGATGCCCCGTGCGATGCGGCCATCGTCAGTCGCGCGCGGTGGCGGGGGTGGTGGCTGCGGAGTGGTTCTCCGTCGGGCCATCCTCCGATCCGCACGTCACTGCCGAGGACCGTATCTCTCGGGGCGGGGTGGTCGGGGCGGCTATCCGCCCGGTTAGGGGGCGCTTGCGCGCCCTCGCCCCGCCATGATGGCGGGGCGCAGGAAACCGCCGCCCGTCCCGAGGGGACGAGCAGCGGGTGCTGTCATCGACGCAGGCCGAGGCGCTGGATCAGCGCACGGTAACGCTCGATGTCCACGTTCTGCAGGTACTGCAGAAGACGCTTGCGCTGGCCGACCAGCAGCATCAGCCCGCGACGGCTGTGGTGGTCGTGCTTGTGGGTCTTGAGGTGCTCGGTGAGGTACTTGATGCGGTGGGTGAGCAGGGCCACCTGAACCTCCGGGGAGCCGGTGTCGCCCTCGGCGGTCGCGTACTCCTTGATGATTTCCTGCTTGGTGGCGGCGTCGAAGGCCATGTCTCTCCTGAGGTGTCGTTGCGCGGCGCGCCGGGGCCTGTTCTCCCGGGCTCTGTGTGCGAGCTCTCCCTGCGCGGTGCGCCCTCCGAGGAATCGGGGGACGTCGCGTGGGGCTGTTGAGCTCTCCGCGGCCGATATGACGGCCTTGGCAGGGTATCAGTCCGACAGGTGCAGTGGCGATGGCGCAGCCTCGAGGGTGCTGCGGGTCACCCCCACATCACGGTGCATTTGCTCCACGAGCTCCTCGGCGCTGTGGAAGCGCAGGGTGGGGCGCTGGAAGTCGATGAACTCCAGACGCAGGGTGTCGCCGTAGAGGTCGAGGTCATGGGCGCCATGCACATAGGCCTCAACGGTGCGGCGCGGAGCGCCCTCCACATCGAAGGTGGGGTTCGTGCCGATAGAGATCGTGCAGGGCGCGCCCGTGAGCGGCGCAGTGCCGTGATGCGAGAGATGCTGAGCGGTGACGGTGGCACGGCCGGCGTAGACCCCGTCGGCCGGAATCAAACCGAGCGGAGCGGGACCGAGGTTCGCGGTGGGGAATCCCAGCTCTCGGCCGCGTCGGTGCCCGTGGTGAACGGTGTCGGTGACGGTGTGGGGGCGCCCCAGCATCACGGCGGCCTCCCCCACTCGCCCGTCGAGGAGGGCCGCGCGGATCGCGGAGGAAGAGATCCGATCTCCGCCGCCGTCGTTGTCGGGCCCGAACTCCTCCACGGTCAGCACGTCGAAGCCGTACCTGCGCCCGAGTTCCCGCATGGTGTGGATGTTTCCGCTGTTGCCCTTGCCGAAGAGGGCGTCTTCGCCGAGCACTACGCAGCGCATGTTCAGACCCTCCACCAGGAAGATCCGCACGAATTCCTCAGGGGTGTGCTGCGCAAACTCCCAGGTGAACTCGAGGTCGAGTACGCCGGCGAGGCCGGTCAGGAGCAGCAGGCGGTCCCGGTCGCTGTGATCGCAGATTAGGTCCGGCGCATCGGGGCGGCCCATCACGTGGCGCGGATGCGGCCAGAAGGTCATCGCCACCGGCGCAAGATTCCGCTCGGCGGCAGCCTGGCCAAGCTGACGCAGCACTTCCTGGTGCCCTCGGTGGACGCCGTCGTAGTTGCCGATCGACACGGCGGTCCCGCCCAGGTCGGTAGGCACCTCCTCCAGGGAGCGCCAGATCGGAAGTCGGGTCACAGCGGGGCGTTCCTTCCAGGCCAGGGCCGACGGGGCGGCGCGGTAGGGAGCGGTGGCGCGGGCTCAGGAGGGCTCGCGATGCAGATAGCGGTCAGGATGCAGGCGGCGGTATAAAGGCGGCATAGAGAGAGACAGAGAGCATGAGGCAGCTCCACCTGGCAGCTCTCTGCGGCAGCCCTGTGGGGCAGTGCTACCACCTCCGGCACACAGCAGGTCTCACTGTATCTCTGCGCCGGCCCTCATCCCGCAGTCCCAGAGCCTATGCGCCCAGAGAGGAAGGGGTGGTGTGCGCGGCGTTTCACACCCACCGTCAGTTCAGACATCTGTGACGAAAACGCCGCCGCCAACCATCCCTCTTTTCGGCCTGCTCCGGTATCGTGACCAGGCAGGTGGCCATGGGGAGGGACCCCTGCGCCGGAGCTCGCTCCGCTCCAGCGCATCGCACATCGGCCACCGGGAAGAGACCAAGCATGACCCACGGTACCGATGCGGCCACGCTGGACCGCCCCTCGGGACGCGGACGCAAGCGCCTCGCACTGATCCTCCTGTCCATCGTCGCGGTGATCGCGGTGGTGCTCGCCGGAGGCGCCTACGCCTACGCCTCGAGCTTCTCTGATCGCGCCCTGCCCGGAACCACGGTGTTTGGCCAGGATGTTGCCGGCCAGAGCGCTGAGGAGATCGCCTCTCTGGTGCAGAAGCGCGCCGATGGCGTCACAGTTTCTGTGCAGACCGAAGGCGGCGAAAGCCGCGAGGTTCCCCTCAAGGATCTCGGCGTGAGCGTCGACGCTGAGGCCACCGCCAAGGCAGCCCTCGGCCGTGACGATTCCTTCGGCGGGGTTCTGAAGTCCCTGTGGTCCGGTGAGCACCCGGTGCAGCCGACGGTCGCAGTGGACGAGAAGGCCGCTGCTGACTTCGCGAAGGGCCTCGTTCCCGCGGACCGCACCCAGCCGGTGGATGCGAAGCTGAACTACGACAAAGACGCTGAGAAGTGGTCCGTCGAGCCCGGTCGTGAAGGCCAGGGGGTTGACCCCAAGGCTTTCGTGGAGACCGTGAGCACGAAGGCTCCGGCCCTCGAGTCCTTCTCGGTGACCCAGAAGATCCAGAAGATCGAACCGGCGATCACCACCGCTGAGGCGGAGAAGACCCACGAGCAGATCACGGCGATGCTCGACCAGCCCATGTCGATCAAGGGCGCGGAAGACAAAACCTACGAGGTTTCCCCTGAGCGTCGAAGCTCTTGGCTGTCCGTTGCTCCCGATGAGTCCGGTAACAACCTGGCCATCACGGTGGACGAGAAGGCTGTGCGTGAATGGGTCGCTGACCGCGCAGATAAGACCGGGCGGAAGGCGAAGAACGGGATCGAGCAGATCGACGACTCCGGCAAGGTCGTGAAGGTGATCGCTGAAAAGACCGATGGTCTGAAGGTCACCAACACCGACAAGGTCGCCGACGACCTCATTGCAGCGCTGAAGGGGGCGACGCCGCTGGAAGCTGCCTTCGCTACCGAGAAGGTCGAGGCCAAGATGACCCAGGCCAAAGCTCCTGCTGAGGGTGAAGGCGAGGCCGGTGAGAATCCCGGCGCAGACGCCGCTCAGGGCGAGAAGTGGATCGACATTAACCTCAGTAAGAGGACTGTGACGGCGTACGTGGGCACGACCCCGGTGTGGGGCCCGCGCAGCATGGTCGACGGGAAAGCCGGGTACGGAACAGTGACCGGTTCCTTCGAGATCTACCTGCGGTACGACAAGCAGGACATGACCAACCAGAGCCGCTACCCCAAGGGCCACCCGAAGCACTACTACACCAAGGATGTTCCCTGGGTGCAGTACTTCCACGGTGGTTACGCCATCCACGGCGCCCCCTGGCGTTCCTCCTTCGGATATTCCGGTTCCCACGGCTGCGTCAACATGCGAGTCTCCGATGCGAAATGGCTCTACAACTGGGCCGGCATCGGAACCCGCGTGGAGGTGCACCGCTGATCCTCAGAAGTTCTCCCTGCACGGGGCTGAGCGCCTAGCGGTACGTCCCTGACCGCAACGCGACAGCCCGATAAGAAGGCAGAACCTGAGAATCGCACAGCGTTAAAGGGCCCTCCCGGATAAACCGGGAGGGCCCTTCGCCATGCTGTCTGCGTCGTCTTCTTTCCCCTGAGATCCTGACGGCTTCGATAGCCACTGCGAATAGCCCAAAAACCGCCTACGGCAGGAATACCGCGCGGGAAACCGTGGGAAGAAGCGCTATCGCAGGCAGAGGCCTCAGCTGCGGTTCTCCGGGGCGATGACAAGCACCGGACGCCAGCGGCGTGCACCCTCGGCAGTGAGGACTGCGCACAGGCGCCCCTGCTCGTCTAGCGCCGCCACGGTGCCGTCCTCGGGGGTCGATGGAGTGGGCTGCGTTGGCAGGGTCGGGCTCTGCCTGCGCTCAATCCGCTGACCGTGCCCCAAGGCTGCTGCATCGGCTTCGCTCACCGTCACCTGCGGAAGCACCCGCGCCGCGCAGGCGCCAAGGCCGAGCAAGGGAAGTTCCACGTCGTCCCCCTCCCCTCGCGCGGGAACATGCAGACCTTCCTCCACCGAGAAGGGCCCGACGTCGGTGCGACGAAGCGCTGTGAGGTGCGCCCCTACACCGAGGGCTGCTCCGAGGTCACGCGCAAGAGCACGCACATAGGTGCCCGAGGAGCAGGTGACGATCACGTCGAGGTCCATGAAGGGCGCCTGTATGCGGCTGCTTTGCACCTCGAAACGATCCACCCGGATTTCTCGAGCCTCCAGCTGCACGTCTTCCCCGGCGCGGGCGCGCGCATAGGCCCGCTGCCCGTCGATCTTGATCGCACTCACCGTGGAGGGAACCTGCATGATCCGGCCCCGCAGATGCTGCAGCGCCGCCTCGATCTGCTCGCCGTCTATCCCCGTGGCATCGACCGGCTCGCCCAGCGGTTCACCTTCGCGGTCATCGGTGGTGGTGGCTTGCCCAAGGCGGATGGTGGCGGTGTAGGTCTTACCCAGCCCCACGAGGTGGGTGAGCAGACGGGTGCCTTGGCCGATGCCGAGAACGAGCAGGCCGGTTGCCATGGGATCCAGGGTGCCGGCGTGCCCGACTTTCTTGGTGCCCAGGAGCCACCGGACGCGCGCCACCACATCGTGGCTGGTTCGGTCCGGGGCCTTATCGACCAGCAGGATGCCGTGGAGACTGGCGCCCTGGCTGCGGCTGCGGCTCACGCCCGCGGTTCCTCGCGGGTGTCTGCTGCGGCATCGTCGTGATCGGCGTCGTCGGCGTCATCATCGCTCTCATCGAGCTCTTCACGCGGGGTGCGGTAGGGATCTGCGTCCCCGGCATGCACGGCGCCTTCCTTCACCCGCGCGAGTTCCTCATCGCGGTGGCGGGCCTCGACCAGAAGGTCCTCGATGGTGCGGGCGTTCTCCGGGATCGCGTCGTGCACGAACTCGAGGGTCGGGGTCAGTCGCACCCCGGTCTGGCGCCCGACTTCACGGCGCAGCATCCCGGTGGCGCTGCGCAGCGCCGCCTCGGTGCCGGCGCGTTCCTCCTCGGAGCCGAAGACGGTGTAGAAGACGGTGGCGTGCTGCAGGTCGCCGCTGACGCGCACATCGGTGATGGTCACGAAGCCGAGCCGCGGATCCTTGATGCGGTTATCCACGGTGGTCGCGACGATGACCTTGATGCGGTCGGCCAGGCGGAGGGCACGGGGGTTGTCGCTCATGAGGGGGTCCTTGTCTGCTCGTGGAGGGTCTGCTCGTGGAGGTCCGAAGCGAGCTTCGGTTCCTCCGACGGGGCGGCGCCGAGGGCATGAAACTCCTCGAGCCGCGGATGGTTGGTGGGGACCGCGAGGATCACATCGCGGTCGATGGCTTGGTCCACCCGGTGGCGGAAGCTGCCCGGGTGGTTCACGACGGTGAAGCCGCTGGTGGCGAGTGCCTCGGCGGCAGCTGAATGGGGCAGGGTGTGGCGGTTGACCGCCAGGGCCATGGCCCCGTCGGCCTTCATCAGTCGGCGCCAGCCGGGCGCTGCTGCTTCGAGCACCTGCAGCGGGGAACGCTGCAGGGTGCCCTTGCTGCGGGCTCCGTGCTGCACCCCGTAGGGCAGGTCTGCGACGATCACGTCGATACTCCCGCGGCGAATGAGATGCGAGAGTTCGGCGGTGTCGCACCCGTACACATCCACCGTCTGCACCTGGCCGGCTTTCTGGGCGGCTTTATCGCGGGCAAACTCCGCATGCACTCGCACCCCGAGTTTCTTGCCCTCGCGGCTCAGCTTCCCGTGGTCCAGATGATGCTTGTAGCGGTGGGTGCGCAGCCACGTGGAGATGAAGACGCGGTAGGCGTCCACGTCTTTGGTATCGATATCGGCGCCGACGGGGCTCAGCCCGAGGGCCAGGGCACGATTGAGGGTCGTGCCCCGCCCGCACATCGGATCCAGCAGCGACAGGGTGCCATCGTCCAGCCCGTTCCGGTGCCCGCTGAGCGCTGCCGCGAGATTCACGAGCATGGCGGTGAACTGCTCATTCGTCTTCCCGGAGTACTTCAGAGTGCTTTCCAGGTCGCTCGGGTGCAGTTCCGGGCGGCGCGGGGTGAGGGGCCGCAGCAGGGTGTCGGGGCCAAGCATCTCGCCCGTCTGCTGGTCGCCCGTCTGCTGGTCGCCCGGCTGCTGGTCGCGCGGCTGCTGGTCGCCCGGCTGCGCTTCCCCGGTTGTCGCACCGACAGTTTCGAAGACGGCAAGGCTCGTCGAGAGGCTCTGCAGCACCGGGATCGCCGCTTTAGACTCCTCGGCGCTCACCTGCACGGCCAGGGCATCCGCCCCGGCCACCGTGCACGGCCGCAGGGAATGCGCCGTGAGGCCCCTCGCGCCGAGCACCCAGTGTGCCTCCGCGCAGCTCAGGCTTTCCGCGGCAGCGGTGTACACGCGGTTCGCAGAGGGAGCGCGCAGCACAATGAGCGTGCACAGCTCGCTGGTAGTGGTCCTGGTAGTGGTCACTGCCCCTCCTTTCTCACGACTCGTGCCGGTCACACGGTGAAGCATGCCGTGGCCTGTGCGGTGGCTTCGCGGCTCGTCGGCTCAACCCCGTCGATTCTGCCAGGGCCCATTCTTCCGCTTCGTTCTTCGGGCTGTGTTCTTACGGCCAGTTCATCCAGCCCTGCTCTTCCGTCAATAACACCGCGCTCCCCGACCCACCGCGGGGCGGGCCGGGGAGCGCGGCACTGTCTCACCGCCAGGGGCGATGCGGGGTTACCGCACCGCCGCTGGCCTGAGGCTGCAATCGTGACGCTCGATCAGTTCGAGCGCGGCTTCTCCTGCATCTCGTAGGTGGTGATGAGGTCACCGAGCTGCAGGTCGTTGAAGGAGCCGAGGTTGATACCGCACTCGTAGCCCTCGCGCACCTCAGTGACATCGTCCTTGAAGCGGCGCAGGCCGGCGATCTCGAGGTTCTCCGTGACGACCACACCATCGCGGGTGATGCGAGCCTTCGCGCCACGACGGATGATGCCGTCGCGCACGATCGAACCGGCGATATTGCCGAACTTCGAGGAGCGGAAGATCTCGCGGATCTCGGCGCTGCCCAGATCCACCTCTTCGTACTCCGGCTTGAGCATGCCCTTGAGGGCGTTCTCGACCTCTTCGATGGCCTGGTAGATCACGCTGTAGTACTTGATCTCCACGCCCTCGCGGTCGGCGTACTCGGCGTTCTGGCCTTCAGCGCGCACGTTGAAGCCGATGATCACCGCATCCGAGGCAACAGCCAGGTTGATGTTGTTCATCGTGATGGCGCCGACACCGCGGTCGATGATGCGCAGCTGCACTTCCTCGCCCACGTCGATACCGAGCAGGGACTCTTCCAGGGCCTCCACGGAACCGGCAGCGTCACCCTTGAGGATGAGGTTGAGGGTCTCCACCTTGCCCTCGGCCATGGCCTTGTTGATGTCCTCGAGGCTGATGCGCTTGCGGGCCTTCGAGAGGGCCGCGGCACGCTGAGCAGCCTCGCGCTTCTCCGCGATCTGGCGGGCGGTGCGCTCGTCCTGGGCCACCAGGAAGGAGTCACCGGCGCCCGGCACGGAGGTCAGACCAAGCACCTGCACGGGGCGGGACGGGCCCGCCTCCTCCAGGTTCGCGCCGTGCTCGTCGATCATGGCGCGCACGCGGCCATGGCCGGTGCCACACACGATCGAGTCGCCCACGCGCAGGGTGCCCTGCTCGACCAGCACGGTCGCGACCGGGCCGCGGCCGCGGTCCAGGTTCGCCTCGATGGCCACACCGCGGGCGTCCTTATCGGGGTTCGCACGCAGGTCCAGCGCCGCATCGGCGGTCAGCAGGACGGCCTCGAGGAGGTCGTCAATGTGCATATTCTCGCGGGCGGAGACGTCGACGAACATGGTGTCGCCGCCGTACTCCTCGGCGATCAGGTTGTACTCGGTCAGCTGCTGGCGGATCTTCTGGGGATTCGCCTCGGGCTTATCGATCTTGTTGACCGCCACCACGATCGGCACATCGGCCGCCTGGGCGTGGTTCAGAGCCTCAATCGTCTGGGGCATCACGCCGTCATCGGCCGCGACCACGAGGATCGCAATGTCGGTGACCTTCGCACCACGGGCACGCATAGCGGTGAAGGCCTCGTGACCGGGGGTGTCGATGAAGGTGATCGCGCGGTCTTCACCCTCGTGTTCCACCTCAACCTGGTAGGCACCGATGTGCTGGGTGATGCCGCCGGCCTCGCCGGCCACCACGTGGGTGTTGCGGATCGTGTCGAGCAGTCGGGTCTTACCGTGGTCGACGTGACCCATCACGGTCACCACCGGCGGGCGGGGCAGACGATCTTCATCGTCCTCTTCAGCCAGTTCGGCTTCGAGGTCGATGTCGAACTGCTCGAGCAGCTCGCGCTCCTCGTCCTCCGGGGAGACGATCTCGATCTTGTAGCCGAGCTCCTCACCGAGCAGCGCGAAGGTGTCCTCATCCAGGGACTGGGTGGCCGTTGCCATCTCACCCATGGCGAAGAGGACCGTGATCAGCGCTGCGGGATTGACGTCAATCCGATCAGCGAAGTCGGTCAGGGAGGCACCACGACGCAGACGGATGGTCTTGCCGTCGCCGCGCGGAATCTTCACACCGCCCGGCGCGGGCGCCTGCATCTGCTCGAATTCCTGGCGCTTCGCGCGCTTCGACTTCCGCGAACGCGCGGGCTTGCCGCCACGTCCGAAGGCGCCCTGCGTGGAGCCACGGCCGCCGCGGCCGCGCGGGGGCAGGCCGCCACCGGTTGCCGGACCGCCACCGGGACCGCCGCCGGGACGGGGGCCACGGCCACGACGATC
>JAEWEZ010000174.1 GCA_023389045.1 Actinomycetes bacterium | reverse complement strand
GGCGGCGCGCGAGCGGCTTAGCCGCCGATCGCGCTCATCGGGCGATCCGGCTGGGTGAAGTCGGCCCGGTCCATCCCATGCCCGGCCTTCTTGCCCCAATGGGCGGCGCGCCAAATATCGGCGATTGCGTCGTCGTCGGCCCCCGAACGCAGCGCCCCCCGCAGGTCCGTTTCTTCCCGCGAGAACAAACAGGTGCGCACGCGACCCTCCGCGGTGACGCGGGTGCGGCGGCAGTCCCCGCAGAAGGGACGGGTGACCGAGGCGATGATGCCCACCCGGCCGCGGTAACGGCCCGTGCCGCGATCGCGCACCTCAAAGAGTTCCGCGGGGGCGCCATCGCGCGGCTCCTGCACGGTGGAGAGGTCCCAGTACGGGGCGAGCATCGCATGCATATCCGCGGCGGTGACCATCGAGGTGCGGTCCCAGATCCGATCGGCATCCAGCGGCATCTGCTCGATCACCCGCAGTTGCAGATCCCGATCCAGGCACCAGGCCAGAAGTTGCGGGAGTTCGCGGTCATTGACCCCGGGCAGCAGCACGGCATTGATCTTGATGGGATGCAGGCCGGCGGCGCGCGCTCCGTCGATCCCGTCCAGCACGCGATGGAGGAGGGGCCGACGGGCCATCACCGCGAAGGTCTCGGGAACCACCGTGTCCAGGGAGACGTTGATGCGGTTCAGGCCGGCGGCGCGCAGGGATGCGGCGCGGGTATCCAGGCCAATCGCATTGGTCGTGAGCGAAATATCGGGGCGGGGCGTCAGGGCGGCAACCCCGGCAATGATGTCTGGCAGGTCGGGACGGGTGAGCGGCTCACCGCCGGTGAAACGCACCTGCTCCACCCCGAGGCGCTCCACGCCGATCCGCACCAGGCGCACCACCTCGGCGGTGCTGAGGGTTTGGTCTTTGCGCAGGAACTCCAGGCCCTGGGCGGGCATGCAGTAGGTGCAGCGCAGATTGCAGAAGTCAGTCAGGGACAGGCGCAGATCGGTTGCCTCACGCCCGTAACGGTCCCGCAGGGCCGGGGTATCGGGGCGTGTGGAGACATCGGGCAGGCTCGGCGCCGTCTCGTCGATGATGCGGGGGCGCGGCATGCCCAGCGCCACACGGCGTGGACTCATCGTGCTTCCTCCGTCCCACCCGGAAGCTCCGGGCGTCGAACCAGGATAGGCGGCCTGCCTTCCATAAGCACCCGTCGTGCCCTCAGACGTGAGCGGCCATACTGGGATGCATCCGAACCCTCCCGGAAGGAAGCCACCGATGAGCCCCGCCCAGCGCGCCCTGCTCGCCGAGCATGTGGCCGATGCCAGCGCCCTGCTCGCCGCGATCCGCCGCAGCGAGGTTGTCCCGCTGGGGCCGGCCGCTCTGGGCCGTATCGCGACCGCGCCCCGCCGCGCCCTTGTCGACGTGCCCTCCGCAGATAACTCCCAGATGGACGGGTATGCCGTGGCCGGGGCCGATCTCACCGCCGCCGGGCAGGAGGTGCAGCTCGCCCCCGCCGCGATGATCGCCGCCGGCAGCGGCATTGGGCGTCTTGAGCCGGGCACCGCGGCCGCCATCATGACCGGGGCGCCGGTTCCCGAGGGTGCCGACCAGATCGTTCCGGTGGAGGAAGCGGCCGACGGGCGCTTTGCCGCCGAGGGCGAGGCTGTGCGTCTGACCCCGACCGTGATCGAGAGCGGGCGGTTCGTGCGCCGCCGCGGCTCCGACACCGAAGCCGGGGACACCGTGCTGCGCGAAGGCGATGTGCTCACCCCCGCCCGCATTTCGCATCTGGCGGCCTGCGGCATCACCGATGTGGATGTGGCCGCGCCCGTGCGCTGCGCCGTGATCTCCACCGGCAGCGAGGTCACCGATCCGGCCGGGGGAGACCTCGCCCCGGGTGCCGCTTTTGACGCTAACGGCCCGGGCCTGGCCGCGGCCCTCACCGCCGCCGGTGCCGAGGTGGTGCGGATCGCGGTTGTTCCCGATGACGCCGAGGAACTTCTCGCGGTGGTGCAGTCGGCCGTGCGCGAGGACGGCGCCGAGCTGATCGTGACCTCCGGGGGCGTGTCCAAGGGTGCGATGGAACCGGTGCGTCACGCCGCCGAGCATCCCGAGGCGGAACTGACCTTCACCGCGATCGCCATGCAGCCCGGCGGGCCGCAAGGCATTGGCACGGTGAGCGTGAACGGTGCACGGGTGCCGTGGATCGCGGTTCCCGGAAACCCGGTCTCGGCCTTGATGAGCTGCGAGGTGATCCTGCGCCCCGCACTCGGCGCCGCCCCGCGCCAGCGCATGTGTCTACCGGTGGTGCTGGACGCCCCCGAAGCTTCCCCGGCCGGTAAGGATCAGTACCGCAGGGCACGGATCCTGACCGACGGGCGGTTACGTTTCGTGGGCGGACCCTCCTCCCACCTGATCGGCGGCATGGCCCGCTGCGATGCCCTTGCCCTGGTTCCGATCGGGGTGGAGAGCGTGAACGACGGGGATCTGCTTGAGACGATCCTGCTGCCGGCGGGCCTGCTGTGAACGCCCAGGACCTCAGCCATGTCCGGGCCGACGGTTCCGCCCACATGGTCGATGTGACCGACAAGCAGGTCACGAGCCGTGAAGCCACCGCCCAGGCGACTTTGCGCACCCGCGCCGATGTGGTCGCACGCATCGCCGAGGGCAACCTCCCCAAGGGGGAAGCCCTGCCGGTGGCCCGCATCGCCGGGATCCTCGGGGCTAAACGCACCCCCGATTTGATCCCGCTATGCCATCCGCTCCCCATCTCCGGGGTGGAGATTGACCTGATCCCGGTCGAGGATCGCGTGGAGATCACCGCGCGGGTGCGCACCCGCGGGGTGACGGGTGTGGAGATGGAAGCGCTCACTGCGGCGAGCGTGGCGGCCCTGACCGTCTACGACATGATCAAAGCCGTTGATCACCTCGCGAGCATTGAAAAGGTGCAGGTGCTGGCGAAGTCCGGTGGTAAGAGCGGGGACTGGACGCGAGAGGGCGAGGGCCGCGAAGCTCCCGCCCCGTCGGCACCCGCCCCGTCGGCACCCAACCTGTCGGCCCCTAACCCGTCGGGCCAGAACAATGACGCCCAGCAGAGCAGAACACAGGAGGAGACCCGATGAAAGAGATGCCCGCCCAGCGATCCGCTGCGGACTGCACTGCCCGCCGCGACGGACAGGATGCACCGATGCTCAAGGGCACGGCCCGCGTCATCATCGCCTCCACTCGAGCCTCCGACGGCACCTATGAGGACCGTACCGGCCCGCTCCTGGTGCAGTGGCTCGAAGAGCGCGGTCTCAGCCCCGTGGAGCGCGTGGTGGTTCCCGACGGCCCCGAGGTGGGGCGCGCCCTCGGGGAAGCGCTCGATGCCGATATCGACGTGATCATCACCTCCGGCGGCACCGGGATCAGCCCAAGCGACGTGACCCCCGAACAGACCGCCCCCTTTATTGAGCGGGAAATGCCCGGGGTGCTGGAAGCGGTGCGCCGCGTGGGCGCCGAAAAGTCGCCTGCCGCGGTG
Source organism: Actinomycetes bacterium (assembly GCA_023389045.1). Taxonomy (GTDB): domain Bacteria; phylum Actinomycetota; class Actinomycetes; order Actinomycetales; family Dermabacteraceae; genus Brachybacterium. The sequence continues at coordinate 6,539 of JAEWEZ010000174.1, read as the reverse complement.
CTCAGCCGGGGCCTTGCCGGCATGGCGCGCAACAGTTTTGTGGTGAACCTGCCGGGCTCCCGCGGTGGGGTGAAAGACGGTATGACCGTTCTCGACCCGATCCTCGATCACCTGCTTGAACAGCGCGAGGGCAAGGGCCACGAGTGAGCGAACACCCCGATCCACGCCCCCTACGCGTTCCGGGTGATCCGAACCTTGGCCCCACCGCTGAACGCACCCGCATCGCCCGCATCACCACCGAGAGCGTGAGCGTGGCCGAGATGGCCGAGGCTGTTGCGGATCCGCGCTGCGGCGCCCTCGTCACCTTCGACGGGGTGGTGCGCGACCACGACGAGGGCCGCGGTGTGACCGTCCTGGAGTACACGGCACACCCCACCGCCGAGCAGGTGATAGCGGAGATCGCCGCAGAGATCGCTGAGCATTACGGGGATGTGATCATCGCGCTTGCGCACCGACACGGCCCCCTCCAGATCGGAGAATCCGCTCTGGTCTGCGCGGTGGCGGCGCCGCATCGCAAACTCGCCTTCGCAGCCTGCGATGACCTCGTGGATACCGTGAAGAAACGTCTGCCGATCTGGAAGCACCAGGTGTTCACCGACGGCAGCACCGAATGGGTGGGCGCCCTCGGCTGAGCCCGGCTCGCGCTCGCCGCTCACCCTGGGTGCGGCGGATATCGTGCCCAGGCCCGCCCACCGACTGACCACCGCCCCTCATCCGCCCCTGATCTGCCCCGGGAGGAGAGCCGGGGCGAGACCTGGGAAAAGACCTGGGAAAAGGCCCGGGAGAAGACTCGGGAGAAGACCCCGGAGGAGACCGCCCCATGCGCATCCTGCACCTGACCGATACGCACCTCTTCGCCGAGCCCGGCACCCGCCACTACGACCGCATCGACACCCACCTCGCGTGTCAGGGCGTTCTCTCGCACCTCGATGCCCTCAGCGATGTGGACCTCGTGGTGCATTCGGGGGATGCCTCCGAAGACGGGAGCGAAGCCTCCTACGAGCACCTGCACGCCCTCCTGGATCCCTTCGCGCAGCGCCTGGGTGCCCCGCTCGTGGTGGCGATGGGCAATCACGATGTGAGCGCGGCCTATGCGCGGGTGCGGGGTGCGGGGGACCGCGGTGACCATGTGCAGGACTGTGCCGTGGATCTGCCGGGCGGTGGCCGAGTGATCGTGCTCGATTCCAGCGTTCCCGGCGCCGGCTACGGGGATCTCGGCCCCGAACAACTCGCCTGGCTGCAGGAGGTACTGCGCGAGCCCGCTCCCGCGGCGGCCGATGGCACGGCGGTGGGCAGCGTTCTGGTGGTGCATCATCCGCCGCTTCCCGGCGCAACCGAGCTCCTCGCGGCCCTGGAACTGGGGCCTATGCGGGAGCTTGAGGAGGTTCTGCGCGGCAGCGATGTGCGCGTGATCCTCAGCGGCCACTACCACCACGCGATGTTCGGCATGCGCGGGGAGGTGCCGGTGCATGTGGCGCCGGGGATCACCAATGTGGTCGATGTGCTCGGCGCGGGCGCACATGAGACGGCTCTGGCGCTGAGCGGCGCAAGCCTGGTGGAGCTCCAGCCCGGCGCTGCCCCGGTCGTGACCTCGATGACCTGGCCGAATACGGGTGATCTGCCGGGGCAGACGGCGGCGGAACCGGTGTACGACCTCGGGCTGGAGCAGGTGCGGGCTATCGCCCGGGCGGCTGGTCGGCCGCAGTAAGAATCGAGCGTCCGTCGACGTGCGCGCAGGAGCGCGCTGGGATCGCGCGGCGCTCGCACCCAGAAGACGTCTGCAGATAAGGAAGCGCCCCGTCGGCCGGAAGGCGGACGGGGCGCTTGCGCTGTGGGGGCTCGGAGCGCTGGGGCGAAACGGGCTGTGAGGGCTTGGTCAGCGGCGGTGCTGCGAAGCCGTGGGGCCTGAATGCTGTGGGGGCGCTATGGGGCTGCTGGTGACGCAGGGGCTCAGCGACCGAAGCCGACGTTGGTGCTGCCGTGGGAGTGGTGGTGAGAGTGCATCACGGCCGCGTAGTCACCGCCGAGGCGGTTGTTTGGCACGGCGTTGTGACGCTCCACGTCCTGGCCCTGCATACGCTCGGCGAGGTTCTCGAAAGCGGCGCTCACTCGTCGGAAGATGCTCATGGTTGGTCTAGTCCCCTTCGGTTCGGTTCCGTCATTGGCGCCGGACCCTGGGTTGCAGGTGTCTCGGCCGCTGCCACACCCTCAGTTCTACACGCGCGCGTGCGCGCAAAGAAAGGGACTGACGTCCTTAGTTGCCTGATTCACAAAAAGTATGTGACCCGGGACAATGTCTACCCTGTCCGGTATCTGCGACGAGTTGTGAGGTGGGTTACGACGGGGGTTCGCAGGGCGCCTTGACGCGGCCGACGGGGCGGTGGTCACGCGCGGCTGGCACTCGCCTTGCATGAGTGCCAACGCCGGTTCTACAGTGGTCCGCGTTGGCAGTCGAGGCCGCAGAGTGCCAGAACTGCCCAGCGGACCCCACCCGGTCGGCACCGCGACGACGACCAGGAATCCCGGGGCCCGCATCTCCAGAACTCGAACGAGTCCTCACACACGAAGGAGGGAGCCGCATGTCGGTCTCCATTAAGCCCCTCGAAGATCGCGTCGTCGTCAAGCCTCTCGAGGCCGAGCAGACCACCGCTTCCGGTCTGGTCATCCCCGACACCGCGAAGGAGAAGCCCCAGGAGGGCGAGGTCGTCGCGGTCGGCGCCGGTCGTTTCGACGACAAGGGCGAGCGCATCCCCATGGACGTGAAGGTCGGCGACCGCGTCGTCTTCTCCAAGTACGGCGGCACCGAGCTCAAGTACGGCAACGAGGAGTACCTCGTGCTGGGCGCCCGCGACATCCTCGCGATTATCGAGGCCTGATCCATGGCCAAGGAGATCATTTACGACGAGGACGCCCGCCGCGCCCTTGAACGTGGCGTCGACAAGCTCGCCAACACCGTCAAGGTGACGCTCGGCCCCAAGGGCCGCAACGTCGTGCTGGACAAGAAGTGGGGCGCCCCTACCATCACCAACGACGGCGTGACCATTGCACGCGAGATCGAGCTCGAGGACTCCTACGAGAACCTCGGCGCTCAGCTGTGCAAGGAAGTTGCCACCAAGACCAACGATATCGCCGGTGACGGCACCACCACCGCCACCGTGCTGGCCCAGGCGCTCGTGCACGAGGGCCTGCGCAATGTGGCCTCCGGTGCCGCTCCCGCCGCCCTCAAGCGCGGCATGGAGAAGGCCGTCGAGGCGCTCTCCGCCAAGCTCGGCGAGATCGCGATCGACGTGGAGACCAAGGAGCAGATCGCAAACGTTGCCTCTGTATCCTCGCAGGACCGCGAAATCGGTGAACTGCTCGCCGAAGCCTTCGACAAGGTTGGCAAGGACGGCGTGATCACCGTGGAGGAGTCCTCCACCACGGCGATGGAGCTGGACTTCACCGAGGGCATGCAGTTCGACAAGGGCTTCATCTCCCCGCACTTCGTGACCGACGCGGACCGCCAGGAGGTCGTGCTCGAGGACGCTCAGGTGCTGCTGCACCAGGGCAAGATCTCGGCCGTCGCCGACATCCTTCCCCTGCTGGAGAAGGTTGTGGAATCCGGCAAGCCGCTGTTCGTGATCGCGGAAGACGTGGACGGCGAAGCCCTCTCCACCCTCGTGGTCAACAAGATCCGCGGCACCTTCAAGGGCGCTGCCGTGAAGGCCCCCGCCTTCGGCGACCGCCGCAAGGCCATGCTGCAGGACATCGCCGTGCTGACTGGCGCTCAGGTGGTCACCCAGGATCTGGGTCTGGACCTCAAGACCGTCGGCACCGAGGTTCTCGGCCACGCCGGTCGCGTGGTCGTGACCAAGGACTCCACCACCATCGTCGGTGGCGCCGGTGATGAGCAGGCCGTGGCCGATCGCGTGGCGCAGATCCGCGCCGAGATCGCGGCGACCGACTCCGACTGGGACCGCGAGAAGCTCCAGGAGCGCCTCGCCAAGCTCGCCGGCGGCGTGTCCGTCATCAAGGTGGGCGCCCACACCGAGGTTGAGCTCAAGGAAAAGAAGATGCGCATCGAGGACGCGGTCTCCGCGACTCGCGCTGCCATCGAAGAGGGCATCGTGGCCGGTGGCGGCAGCGCCATCGTGCAGGCCGCCAAGGGCATCGAGGACACCCTCGAGCTCACCGGGGACGAAGCTGTCGGCGCCCGCGCCGTGGCCAAGGCCGTGGTGGAGCCCCTGCGCTGGATCGCGGAGAACGCGGGCCACGAAGGCTACGTCGTGGTGGAAAAGGTGCGTGAAGCCGAGCTCGGCCACGGCCTGAACGCTGCCACCGGCGAGTACGTGGACCTCGTGGCTGCCGGCATCATCGACCCGGTCAAGGTGACCCGTTCCGCCCTGCGTAACGCCGCCTCGATTGCCGCCCTCGTGCTGACCACCGAGACCCTCGTGGTCGAGAAGAAGGACGAGGACAAGGACTGATCCCGTATGCTGAGCCCTCCCCGCGGGGAGACTTGGCCACTCACGCAACGGACCGCATCACTTCGGTGATGCGGTCCGTTGCGTATGGCGGACCGGCCGGATCGGTTCCCTGCCGTCGGGCGCAGCCTGAGACCGGAAGCGATCAGGAAACATCACGATGAGCTGTTTCCAGCGCCCCGGATTTTCGGCGCCCCGAGACCATGGCCTGCACGAAACGACCCATCGGGCGAACTAGACTCAGGACCGCGCCGCCCACGCACCCGGTTCGGCATCAGCCGACCCAGACGGCGCGCCCCGGGAAGGAGGGACACGTGGCACGCAGACGCCCTGCCATCGATGCCGCGGATGATGATCCTTCGCTGCCCGAACGGGTTTTCAGCCCGCCCCGGCCCGTGGTGATCGGCACCCTGGTGGCCGCCCTCGTCTTCGCCGTCGTCCTCGACTTCCTGGTCATCATCAGTTTCATCGGCCAGCGCATGTGGAATGATCAGCGGCTCCTGCGCGACCTCGTCTACTCCCTGCCGCTTCTGCTCTGGGTGCTGGTGCTGATCTGCGCGGTGATCTTCGCGCTGCGGATCCTCACCTCCTGGCTGCAGGTGGATGAGAACGGGGTGTGCCTCAAAAGTCTGTTCCGCAAGCCCGTGCAGGCCACCTGGGATGAGGTCGGCTCGATCATTGCGGTGCGCGATATCGACCGCGGCACCAGCCCCGCCGAAATGCTCGACGCCCCCGAAACCGCCTACGACGGCGTGTATGTGATGGACCCGCAGGGCAAACGCCTCCTGGCCGTCTCCAGTCGGTTCTTCGGCCCCCGCGCCCAGCGCACCACCCTCGCCCGCGCCCGCGATGCCGGCGTGACCGTGAAGAACATTGACGTCATCACCCCGTCGGCTCTGAGAAAACAGGTTCCGCAGGCACTCACCTTCGCGGACCGCCACCCGAATCTGCTGCTGGGCTGCGTGATCCTGTTCTACCTCGCGCAGAACATCCTGACCTTCGCCATCTGGGGCCTGTGAGCCGCCCCCGCACCTCCCCGCTCCCGCAGCGCCACGGCCTCGACGCGGTGCGCTGCGTCGTCCCACCCTCCACCCCGCCACGCACCGCCGAGGCGCATCTGCTGGAGCGCTACCCGGCGCTCGCTTCCCCGGGTGCGACCAGCCTGCTCGCGCGTTTCGCAGCGGGGGAGGTGGTGCGCAGTGACGGCACCCCCTGGCAGGCGGAGGATCTGGTCCACCCGCACGATGTTCTCTGGTTCCACCGCGAACTCGCCCCGGAACAGGTTGATCCGGTGGAGCTGCCGGTGCTTCTGCACGATGAGCACCTGCTGGTGATCGACAAACCACATGGCATCGCGACCATGCCGCGGGGGCGGTTCGTGCGCTCCAGTGCGCTCGTGCGTCTGCGCTGCGCCACGGGGATCACGACGCTGACCCCCCTGCACCGCCTGGATCGCCTCACCGCCGGGGTGCTCGCCTTCGGTATCCGCCCGCAAGAACGCAGCGCCTACCAGCAGATGTTCGCGCGCGGTGAGGTGCGTAAGGAGTATCGCGCCTGGGTGCAGGCGGGGGAGGATGCGAGGATACCGCGCGAGCCGGGGGCGCAGATGCTGCTCGAGGATCACCTGCTCAAACCCCGTGGCTCCCTGCAGGTGCAGGTGGGGGACGGGCCGGTCAATGCCCGTACGCATCTGGAGGTTCTTCAGGTGGATACGCAGACTGAAAGCGGGCGGCTTCTGCTGCGTTTACAGCCGGAAACAGGCCGCACCCATCAGCTCCGCGTGCAACTCGCGTCCCGCGGGGCACCGATCCTCGGTGATGACCTGTACCCACAGCTGCGCGGCGCCCAGGGGGAGGACGCCACGGCTGCATCCGTGCCGCTCCAGCTTCTCGCCTCTCGCGTGGAGTTCACCGATCCCGTCACCGGGCAGCGTCGATGCCTGCGCAGCGCCCGTCGTCTCGTACCCTGAGCAGGTGACCACCCGCGATCCCGTCGGCACCCCCTCCGACGGTTCCCCCCGCCGCCCCGGTGCGCCCGCGCGCGCAGCCGGCTCCTCGGGCGCGCCCGCAGCGGCAG
>JAEWEZ010000173.1 GCA_023389045.1 Actinomycetes bacterium | reverse complement strand
CTCCCGACCGAACTACGGGGTGCGGTTCCGACGCGAACGAATCTCCGTGGCCGAGGCACTCCGGGTGGGTGTGCAGATCGCGGGCGCCGTGGAAACCGCACACCGTGCCGGGATCCTCCACCGGGACATCAAACCCGCGAATATCCTGGTCACCGACTACAACCGCCCGGCGCTGACCGATTTCGGTATCTCCATTACCGCCGGGCAGGGCGAGGACATTGAGGACTCGCAGGGCATGTCGATCCCGTGGTCCCCTCCCGAGGTCTTTGCGGACCCGCCGCGCGCCGATGTGCGCTCCGACGTGTTCTCCCTGGCCGCCACGGTCTATTCGCTGCTCGGGTCCCGGACCCCCTTTGAGCGGGTGGGCCAGCGCAATACCGCCTCGGACCTGATTAGCCGGATTGAAACTGAACCGCTTCCGCCCCTGACCCGGCCGGATGTTCCCCCGGAACTGAACCGGGTGCTTGCGGTGGCGATGGCGAAGAACCCTGCCGGCCGCTATGACTCGGCGCTCGCTTTCGGGCGTGCGCTGCAGGAGATTGAACGAGCATTGGCGCTGCCGATCACGCAGATGGATGTGCTCGATGATCGTGCGGCACCATCGATGCCGGCCTCGGATGATGACGATCTGGATTCGCATACGCGGATTCGTCGTGTCTCGATCGTGGATCCGGAGGGGCCCTCGCCGTCTACTTCTGCCTCGGGGGAGCCGACGGGGCAGGCCTCCAAGCCGCAGATGGATAGGTTCGCGGGCGTTGCACCGGCTCTCGGTGCCGCCCCCAGCTCCCCGGCGTATACCCCGAGCCCGGATGATGAGCCCGGGGAAGCGACCATGCTGCGTCCGACGGGTTCACGCTTCCAGGATCATGCTCGCGCGGTTGGTTTTGTTCCGACTTACGACGAGGACGAGGAGACCGAGGCGACGGCGGGGCGACGGGTGCCGGTCTGGCCCTTCGTTGTGTTGGCGGTGCTGGCGATTGTGGGGCTGGGGATCGGATCGACCCTCGCGGTGCGGACCCTCTTTACCGAGGCAGAGCCGTCACGTCCCACGGAGCAAAAAAGCAAGATGAACACGGCAGCCGCCCCGCTGGGGGATCCGGGCAATCTGACCGTGGACATGATCGTTCCGGAAAGCCCGGGTGTTCCGGGTCGTGCCCAGATTTCCTGGTCCCAGGCGGACGGAGCAGCAGAATCTACCTATTACGTGGTCCAATGGGTGGATCTTCCCAAGAACTACGAGAAGTTTGGCAAGGCAAAAGAGGTGTACGGGCGCCAATCGACGGTGACTTTGGCGCCACCTGGACTGCCGGAAGCCTGCGTGAATGTGACCGCACGGGATCGGGATGGCCGCACCAGTGGGACCGTCCAAACCTGTCTGAAGAAGAAGGGATAAGCCTGCAGCCTGGCCCGACAGGGGCTTCGGCGTGGCGATGGCGCAGGGAAAGCCCCTGTCGTCGGGAGAGGAAGGAAGGGAACCGGCATGGCCTCATCGGTCTCGGTCGAGTTCTGCGGTGAGTGGTATCGCGTCGAGGAGGGTTCAGAGCTGACGATCGGACGCGAAGCCGATCTGAACGTCGATGACGACAACCCGTACCTGCACCGCAAGTTCCTTTCCGTCGTGCAGGTGGACGCCATGTGGTGGCTGGTCAATATCGGCTCCCGACTCTCTGCCACGATCACGGACGGCACCGGCACCATGCAGGCCTGGCTGGCTCCCGGGGCAAAAATCCCGCTGGTCTTTGACGAGACGAAGGTGGTGTTCACGGCGGGGCCGACCACCTATGAACTGTCCATTCACGCGGAATCACCGGATTTTGAACGCGCGCTGACGCCCTCGGATCCGGTCGGGGATACGACGGTCGGCTCCGTCCAGATGACACCCAGTCAGAAACTGTTGATTCTGGCGCTTGCCGAACCGATGCTGACGCGGGAAGGCAGCTCCATGAGCTCGGTGCCCACCTCGGCGCAGGCGGCAGCGCGTTTGGGCTGGTCCCTGACCCGCTTTAACCGCAAGCTCGACAACGTCTGCGACAAACTGGATCGCTTGGGTGTGCGTGGGCTGCGCGGCGGTCCCGGAAAACTCGCCAGCAATCGACGGGCTCGCCTGGTGGAGCACGCCGTGTTTTCCCGGCTTGTCACTATCGAGGACCTTCCCCTGCTGGATCAGGAGCAGGAAAGCGACGAGGACTGACGCTGCCGGTGCGCAGTGCAGTGCCCTGCGCCGCGCACAGTGCAGACAGTCCGCCCCGTCTCACGCCCACTCATCGTTGACGACCATGATCGGATGCGGCCCCGGAACCGGCCGTAAGCGCGGGCAGAACACCCGCACAGGAGGAGAGCCCCGATGCGCATCAAGCTCACCCTGCGCCGCCCCGAGGATCGACTGACCGACCTCGAGGTGACCGCAGATGCCACCGCGAGCGTTGCCGATGTGGCCAATGCGCTCTACCTGGCCGATCCGCTGCGCTCCGAGGTTGAGCCCCCCGAGGGCCTCACCCTGCAGGTGCAGGATCCGGGAGCGGGTCCGGGCGCTGGGGGAGTGCGCTCGCTGGACCGGGAAATCGACCTGATTCAGGCGGGCTTGCGTTCCGGTTCCGTCGTCTCCATTGCCCGGTCGAGCACCGAGTACGCGACCCGCTCCGAATCCCGCGGCGCGGCCGTTGCGCTTATGCGTGTCCTCTCCGGACCCGAAAAGGGGCGCGAGTTCCAGCTGCCTTCCGGTTCGAGCGTGGTGGGGCGCGAGGGCGATCTCGACATTCGTATCGCCGACCCGATGCTGTCCAAACGTCACTGCCGCATCAATGTGGGCGACTCGATCGAAATCGTAGATCTGCAGTCTTCCAATGGCGTGATGATTGCCGGCGAGCAGGTGCAGCGGGCGGTGATCGGTCCGGCTGACACCGTGCTGATCGGTCAAACCACCTTCTCGGTGATCTCCCTGCATCGGTTGGGCGGAACCACCCCAAACTCGCCCGTCGTCGAGTTCAATCGCTCCCCGCGCGTCGTTCCACGCTTCCCCTACCGCCCCCTGAAAGCGCCGACCCCGCCCAAAGAACTGCAGCCGCAGTTCTTCCCGCTGTTCATGATGTTCGCCCCGCTGCTCATGGGTGGCTTCATGTTCTCCATGACCCGCAGCCCCTACTCGCTCATGTTCGTCTTCATGATGCCGATGATGGCGACCGCCGGGTACCTGAACCGCAAGTTCCAGCAGAAGAAGATGCTGGAGCGGCAGATCGAAAAGTTCGAAGAGGGACTCGCCTCCCTGAAACGCCGCGTGACTGCCGCTCAGGATCTGGAGCGCGCGGTGCGGTTGGTCGAGGCGCCGTCTGTGGCCGACACCGTGGACGCGGCTTTCCGCCTAGGCCGCCTGCTGTGGACCCACCGGCCCGAACACAATGCCTTCGCAACGGTGCGCCTGGGCCTTGGCGTTGCGGAATCCCGGGTGGGAATCGAGATGCCGGGGGAGAACGACGCGATCCCCAAGTACTACGACATGCTCGACGACATGAACGAGGAGTACAAGATGATCGCCGGGGTGCCGATCGTCGCGGATCTCCGGTACGCGGGCAATATCGGAATCGCCGGGGGCGGGGTAGAAGCCGACGGGGTAGCGCGCGGTATCGTCACCCAGCTTTTCGCCCTGCATTCCCCCGCAGAAATGGCTATCGCTGCCATCACCTCCCGGGCCAGCCGCGATATGTGGCAGTGGCTGAAATGGCTCCCGCATACCTCCAGCCCGCACTCTCCGCTGCCGGGGGACCACCTTGCCGATACGGCGGGACGCGGCACCGCTCTCCTCGCTCGTATTGAGGAACTCATCGAGCAGCGCTCCGGGGGTGCGGCGCCTGCGCTGCGCACGCCGATGTACCCGGATGTGAAACAGAACCCGGAGACCCCGCCGGCGCCGGTGACCCCGCTGCTGGTGGTCATCATTGAGGATGATGCGCCGGTGGATCGCGCCCGCCTGGTTCGTCTGGCCGAGCGCGGCCCGGATGTGGGTGTGCACATCGTGTGGTGCGCCTCGAACACGGCTGCGCTTCCCGCCGCCTGCCGCACCTATATTTCGGTGGAAGAAGCCGTGGAAGGTGCCAGTGCCGGCCATGTGCGCCTCGGTGAGCGGTTCTACCCGGTCAGTGTGGAAACCGTGTCGGTGGACGTGGCCGCTGGCGTGGCGCGCCACCTGTCCCCGGTGGTCGACGCGGGCGTTCCCATCGACGATGACTCCGACCTGCCCCGCGCCATTTCCTACCTCAAACTCGGTGGCACGGACCTGGCGGAAGACCCCGGGGCCATTATCGAACGCTGGAAGCAGAACAACTCCCTGACCCCGCGCGATGGCTCACCGCCGCAGCGCCGCAAACACGATGCGAACCTGCGCGGCCTGATCGGCCACAACGGTCAGGACGCTTTCCACCTGTGCCTGCGCACCCAGGGGCCCCACGCGCTCGTGGGCGGAACCACCGGTGCCGGTAAATCCGAGTTCCTCCAGGCCTGGGTGATGGGTATGGCCACCGCCCATAGCCCCGACCGGGTGACCTTCCTCTTCGTGGACTACAAGGGTGGCGCGGCCTTCGCCGACTGCATCACCCTGCCCCATGCGGTGGGTCTGGTGACTGACCTGTCCCCGCACCTGGTGCGTCGAGCCCTCACCTCACTGCGCGCTGAGCTGCACTACCGCGAGCATCTGCTGAACCGGAAAAAGGCCAAGGACCTCGTCTCCCTGGAGCGCACCGGTGACCCCGATGCCCCTCCAAGCCTCATCATCATCGTGGACGAGTTCGCGGCCCTAGCTAAAGAAATCCCCGAGTTCGTCGACGGCGTGGTGGACGTTGCCGCCCGAGGACGATCCCTGGGCCTGCACCTGATCCTGGCGACCCAGCGTCCCGCGGGTGTCATCAAAGACAACCTGCGTGCCAACACCAACCTGCGTATCGCCCTGCGAATGGCCGATGAGGCTGACTCCAAGGACATCCTCGGTGACGTGATGGCCGCGCACTTTGATCCGGGCATCCCCGGACGCGCCGCAGCGAAAACCGGACCGGGCCGCATCGCTACCTTCCAAACCGGCTATGCCGGTGGCTGGACCACCGATGAACCGGAACGTGCCCGCATCGATATCGTCGAAAAAGACTTTGGAACGGGCGAGAAGTGGGACATGCCCGCCCCGCCGAAGAAGGAAGTGAAGGACCCCGGTCCGAACGACATTTCCCGGATGGTCACCACGATCATTGCGGCTGCGGACCAAGCGGGTGTTCCCACCCCGCGCAAACCGTGGCTCTCGGAACTCGCCACCACCTATGACCTGTCGCGCCTGCCCACTCGTCGGACCGATGAGGAACTGCTGCTGGGTGTGATGGACGTGCCGGAAGACCAGGCGCAGCCGACCGTTTCCTACTACCCGGACCGCGACGGCAATATGGCGATCTTCGGCACCGGTGGCTCGGGCAAGTCCACCACGCTGCGCACCATCGCGATCTCGGCCGCCTCGACGGTGCGCGGTGGACCGGTGCAGGTGTACGGCCTGGACTTCGGCTCCTCGGGTCTCGCCATGCTGGAAGAGCTTCCCCACGTGGGCGCTGTGATCTCCGGCGACGACGAGGAACGCGTGGTTCGTCTGCTGCGGATGCTGCGTCAGATTGTCGATGAGCGCTCGCGTGCTTTCGCGAAGCTGCGTGCCGGTTCGGTGTCGGAGTATCGCGAACTGGCAGGGAAGCCGGACACCCCGCGCATCCTGCTGCTGGTTGACGGTATCGCTGCCTTCCGCGAGGCCTACGACTCCTCGGGCCTGGCGAAATGGTTCACGACCTTCCTGCAGATCGCCACGGATGGTCGCCCGGTGGGCGTGCACGTGATCGTGACGGGTGACCGACCGAACGCTGTACCGAACACTCTGGCCTCGTCCATTCAGCGCCGTCTGATCCATCGCATGGCCAGCACCGATGACTACATGAACTTTGGTGTACCCAGGGATGTGCTCGACGGGAACTCGCCTCCCGGCCGCGCGATCCTGGGTTCGCATGAGCTTCAGGTGGCGGTGCACGGTGGCGATACGAACGTTGCCGTGCAGGCTCAGGAGATCGGCAAACTGGCGCGAGCCATGCGACGTGCCGGTGTGCCGGAAGCCCCCGGCATCCAGCACCTGCCCGAGAAGGTCGAATACTCCCAGCTGCGGAAGGTAATCAACGGCCAGCCCGTGATCGGCATGGCGGACGAAACCCTCCAGGAGATCACCTTCGAACCGCGTGGCACCTTCATGGTCACCGGCCCGATGAGTTCTGGGCGTTCGACGGCGGTGCTGGTGATGGCGCACAACCTGAAGGCCCTGGATACGCCGATGCGTCTGGTGCGCTTCTCTGCACGGCGCACCCCGCTGACGGGGCATCCGATTTGGGATGTGGAGGCATCGGATCCGGAGCGCGTGAAGGCGCTGGCTGAGCAGCTCACCCAGGCGATTGAAAGCGGCGGCGTGCAAGAGGGGCAGCTCGCCCTATTCATCGACGGCGTCGCAGACTTCACCGGCACCAAGATCGACGCGACTCTCGAGAAGCTCATCCGCACCTGCACCCGCGAGGGACAGTTTGTGGTGGGTGAAAACGAGTCCGGCTCCTGGTCACAGGCGTACACGCTGGCGCAGCCCTTCAAGGCAGGCCGTCGCGGTTTGGTCCTGCAGCCGGGCGATACTGACGGCGAGACCCTGCTCGGCACGAATCTGGGGCGGGTCCGCCGCGCTGACTTCCCGACGGGACGTGGCTTCCTAGTCTTCAGTGGTCGAGGCGTCAAACTGCAGGTCGCGCATATGCCCATCTGACCGCTGCTGTTCTGAGGGGAGCTCTGCGCGAGCGGGGAAGATGACCCCTTGTGGGTACCTGAAATTTTCGACGCAGAGTTATCCACATGGGGACTCCTCCCCATATCCTCGCCTGTCCCTGAACCGTAGGGTGGTCACTGTTACCACGAGCTGGTGGTTCCCACACGGGGGAAGTCCCAGCCGATGCACCAGGAACAGGAAGGGGAACCCCGTCGTGAACAACATGGAAGGTATGGCGGTAGAAGAGGTCAAGCGGCTCGCGACTGAGCTGCGGGACGCCGCCGAAGAAATCGAGCGCATTAAGAACGAACTGACCCAGGGCCTCGAGGGCGTGTACTGGGAGGGGCAGGACGCCGACACTTTCCGCTCCTCGTGGGAAGGCGAGATGGTTCCCGCACTGGACAAGCTCAAGAGCGATGTTGCAGAGCTGGGGGAGACGGCAGAACGCAACGCTGCCGAGCAGGCCCGCGTCTCCGGCAGCTGACATCTACTGCGCCGTTAAGGCCCGAGTGGAGATCATTCCACTCGGGCTTTTACGCGGTCCCGCGAGGTTCTGACCGGTATGTTTCGGGTTGAATGGCCCGGGCATGTCGTCGCGGTGCCGGCTGGTAGATTGGCGGCTGTCACTTGGTGGGAAGACGACGGAGCAAGGTGATGACGAAGACGCTGACGTATCCCAGTGCCCAGATCCCGGGCCCGCCCCATATCTCTATGGATGTGCCGGATGACTGGGAAGTGCTCACCATTCCTGGTGTGCAGATCGCGATTGCCGAGCCGGTGGTGGATGGGCAGTTCCGCCTCAATGTAGTGGTGACGGTGCAACGCTTCGCCGCCGGATTCACCCTGGAACAGGCTGAGCAAGGTCTGGAAAAGCGTAAGAAGTCCCTGCCCGAGCTGGAAGACCTGGGCACAGGGGAGCTGGAAAGCCAGGGACGCACATGGGTTGCCAGCGAGTACGGATACACCCAGCCGGGGCGCCCCACGGTGGTGCAGGCTGCCCGCTACTGCCTCGTGGAGCGGGGGGACGTGGTGGACGTTGTCGAGGTGATCGGTAGCTGCGGCGCCGAGAGTGCCGATGACGATATTGAGCTGCTGCGCACCATCCAGGACTCCCTGCGTGTGACGGAGGGATGAACTCCCCATCCCCGTTGATATCAAGAGCCCCGGTCGTTCACCGACCGGGGCTTTCTTGATGGTGGTAGCGCCGGGAAATGGCTAGTGGCTTGCGGTTTTTATGAGTCGTAAGGCCTTGGGGAGTACCCGGTATCCACATGGGGACTACTCCCCATCGCCAAGGCGTGGAGGAGCACCTAGTGTGGAGACATCACCTGGACCACAGGGATCGAGAAAGCGACACAATGCGCGATCTCCTGCCGGGTGGACACAGGGAAAAACGACATGGAGGAATAAACATGGCGCGCAAGGGTATGGATCCGGGGCGAGTCGAGAGCATGGCTGCCTCGATGGACAACATCTCCTCGGACATTGAGTCTGCTTACGCCACCGCGCTCGGCGCCGTCCAGGAGTTTGACTGGGTTGGCGCGGACGCTGACGACTTCAAGGGCCGCTTTGAGAACGATCTGCGTGGCGTGATCGACGCGCTGAAGCGGTCTGTGGAAGAGCACGCTGAGAAGGCTCGCAGCAACATCAAGGCCCAGGAGCAGGCATCGTCTCAGTGATTGCCTCCGCAATCCGCCTGACCACCTCAAACGTCACACACTCACACACTTAAGGGGAAAACATGTCTTTCCAGGGTATGGATGTCGACGCCGCACCTGGCGTCGTTGATCAGATCAACCAGTTCGCGACCGCTATTCATGACGCCTTCTCCGAGGCCACCAACCTGGTCTCCCAGATCTGCGGTACTGACTGGATGGGCGAGGACGCGGACAACTACCGCGAAGAGTGGAACAGCGTCGTGCAGACCGTTGACTCGGTGCAGGAGCAGATCCGAAACTTCGCAAACGAGCTCAACGCTGATCTTGAGGAGCAGAGCCAGACCTCGAGCGCGCTCTGATTTCGATCAGGTCGCTCAGATCTGCGAAAGCCCCCGGCCCAATGGGCCGGGGGCTTTCCCCGTGTTCGATGGCTTGACGCGGATTAATCGAGAGATCTCGCGGGATCGCAGATTAGAGGTCAGATCGGGATCCCAGGCCAGAGCCCAGAAAGGTTAGACGTCAGCGGTAATTCGTGAACTGGAGCGCCACGTCCAGGTCCTTGCCCTTCAGGAGCGCAATCACGGCCTGGAGGTCATCGCGGCTCTTCGAGCTCACGCGCAGTTCATCGCCCTGGATCTGCGGCTTGACGCCCTTGGGGCCTTCATCGCGAATGATCTTGGAGATCTTCTTTGCCATCTCGGAGCTGATGCCCTCCTTGAGGGCTGCCACCAGGCGCACCTCCTTGCCGGACTCCTTCGGATCGCCCACCTCGATGGCCTTGAGCGAAATGCCGCGACGCATGAGCTTGGTCTGCAGCACATCCAGGATGGCCATCACGCGGTCCTCGGCATTGGCGATCATGACGATCTCATCGCCGCTGAGGGTGAGGCGGGCACCGGTATTGCGGAAGTCGTAACGGGAACCCACTTCTTTCGCGGCCTGGTTGACGGCGTTATCAACCTCCTGGCGGTCGAGTTTGGAGACGATATCGAATGAGGAATCGGCCATGGTGAACCTCCAGATCAGGTGAGCAGACGGTGTGAACATTGAAGTGTGCAGAGCGGCTGGCACTGCAAGGGTGTTCAGGTGTTCCCACTGTAGACGGGGGGGGTCCTGTGACCAGCTTCATGCGGCAAAGAGCCGTCTTGGGTTCGCGCGGGAAGTGCATCGCCGCTATGCTGTTCCGAGTCGCCTGCGAGTGAGGCAGCGAAGGAAACGGCCCCGGGCCGTTCCCAGAACTGAGGATCGCGCAAGCGCCGCAACCCGGCAGGTTACCCGAGTGGCCAAAGGGGGCTGACTGTAAATCAGCTGGCATTGCCTACGGGGGTTCGAATCCCTCACCTGCCACGCAGAGGATCCATGTGATCTGAAGCACCGGAAGCGGTTCTCGATTTGGTGCGAGCCAAACGATCGAGTAATCTCTACCGAGTTGCCCTGATAGCTCAGTCGGCAGAGCATCTCCATGGTAAGGAGAAGGTCAAGGGTTCGATTCCCTTTCAGGGCTCTGATGGACCATCGGCCCGGTCTCGTCTCGAGGCCGGGCCGATGTGGTCCGTCGCGCCGGGGTAGCTCAGACGGTCAGAGCGCACGACTCATAATCGTGAGGTCGCGGGTTCGATCCCCGCCCTCGGTACCACACCGGTGTAGCCGGAGTGCACATCACTAGGACATGTCCCCGCAGTGGGGATGCGGATTGCGGCGCGTGCAGCGCGACCCAGAACGAGAGAGGCGAACCATGGCGAGCAAGAGCTCCGACGTGCGTCCCAAGATCACCATGGCCTGCGCCGAGTGCAAGGCCCGCAACTACATCACCAAGAAGAACCGACGCAACTCCCCGGACCGTCTGGAGCTGTCGAAGTTCTGCCCCACCTGCGGCAAGCAGACCGCGCACCGCGAGACCCGCTGAATCAGCGGATCCGTTCAAAGGCCATTCGGGAACACCGAGTGGCCTTTGTTGTATCTACCCTCGCAACGATACGGAAAGACGCGCAAACCACGGTGATAGTGCATGCTGGAGCACGGGATGCGCGCATCCCCGATCACAGCCCGCAAGGAGAACCGATGACGACAGCTGAGAGCGCCGCAAGCGCAGGCCCCGCTCTGCCCGACCCCGCCTTTGCCGGGAAGACCTACCCGCCCGGGCCTGAGCACGAGATTTCCGCGGAAAAGATCGCCGAGTTTGCCCGTGCCACCGGTGCCACGAGCCCGCTGCACACGGATCCGGAAGCTGCCCGCGCTGCCGGCCTCCGAGGTGTTCTAGCCCCGCCCACCTTCCTCGTCTCCCTCGCCCAGGCCACAGAAGCCACCTACATTCAGGACCCTGCCGCGGGTATCGACTTCTCGCGCGTGGTGCACGGGGAAGAGTCCTTCACCCTGCACCGTCCGGTCGTCGCTGGAGATCGTCTCACCCCGACCCTCACCGTCGAATCGGTGCGTGCTGCCGGTGGCCACGCCATGGTCACCACCCACGTGGATATGAGCGATCCGAGCGGCGCGGCCGTTGCCAGCGTGAAGTCCATGCTGGTGGTGCGCGGCGAGTGAGCCGACCCCGCCAGCACCCGTCTCACCGCCGCTAGCAGGGCGCCGCCGCCCCGTCGGGCCCTATCGGCCCTGTCGGCAGCATCTGCCCTGTCGGCCCCCCTATTGTTCCCACCCTGGCGCCCCAAGCGCCCCACCCCCAGGAGCCTCCATGAGCACTGTTCGAACCCTTGCCGATCTCATCGTGGGTGAGCAGATCGTGAACACCACCCGGGAGATCAGCCGTGACACGCTCGTGCGGTACGCGGGCGCCTCCGGGGATTTCAACCCGATCCACTACAACGACACGGTCGCCACCGAGGCTGGCCTGCCGGGCGTGATCGCCCACGGCATGCTGACCATGGGTGTTGCGATCGCGCCGCTGCTGGACGCACTCGGTGACCCCGGCTGCGTGCGCGCCTACTCCACCCGCTTCACGAACCCGGTGCCGGTGCCCGCCACCGGAAGCGTGCAGCTCCAGATTACCGGGGTGGTCGGGGCAATCGACGAGGCCACCGGGACCGCCCGCATTGACCTCTCGGCAAGCCTGGAGGGCACGAAGGTGCTGGGACGCGCCCGCGCCACCGTGGCTCTGCCGGCGGGGGAGCAGCAGGCATGAGGCTCGCAGATCTGACCACCCTGCGTATCGGCGGCACCATCCGCACCCTCGTCGAAGCCCACGATGAAAACAGTGTGATCGCCGCGGTTGCTGCCGCTGATGAGCGCGGTGACCAGCTCCTCGTGCTCGGTGGCGGTTCCAATCTGGTGGCCTCGGATGATGACTTCGACGGCACCGTCGTGCTGCTGCGAGATCCGCTGAAGGCACCCCGGTTGGATGCCCAGTGCGAGATCGGGCCGACGGGGGAGGCCGACGGGATCGACGCCGACCCGGAGGAGACCACCCCGCTCGAACCGGCCTGTGGAGGTGCGATCGCCGAATGGTTCGCGGGCGTGGAATGGGACCGGGTGGTGCGCTACGCGGTGGCCCGTGACATGGTCGGCATCGAATGCCTCTCCGGTATTCCCGGAAGCGTTGGCGCCGTTCCGATCCAGAACGTCGGCGCCTACGGGCAGGATGTGTCCTCCACGATTACCCGCGTGCGCACCTGGGACCGTGAAGCCCGCACCGTGCGCACTTTCTTCGCCTCCGACTGCGACTTCGCCTACCGCGACAGCATCTTCAAACGCACCCGCTACCGCGGCGAGGCGGACTCCCCGACCGGCCGCTACGTGGTGCTCTCGGTGACCTTCCAGCACACCATCGGTTCCCTGAGCGCTCCGATCGCCTACGCCGAACTTGCCAAGCAGCTCGGCGTGGAGGTGGGTCAGCGGGCACCGATGCAGCAGGTGCGTGACTGCGTGCTCGCGATCCGCGCCAGCAAAGGAATGGTGCTGAACCCGGAAGATCACGACACCTGGTCGGCCGGATCCTTCTTCACCAACCCGATCCTGGATGCGCAGCAGGCAGCGTCCCTGCCCGACGGCGCCCCGCGATACCCCGTCGGCACCGATCATGTGAAAACCAGCGCGGCCTGGCTGATTAGCCATGCCGGGGTGGAACGGGGCCATGCCGTCGGCCCCCGCGCTTCGGTCTCCACCAAACATTCCCTGGCGCTCACGAACCGTGGCGAGGCCACGAGCGAAGACCTCCTCGCGCTCGCACGCGATGTGCAGTCCCGGGTGCGCGACGCCTTTGGGATCGAGCTCGTGCCCGAACCTGTCAGAGTCGGCCTCAAACTGTGACCTGAGCCCTAGGATGAGGACTTGCCGTCGCACTCACGACGGTCTCGACCTCAAATCGCCAGGAGGCCCAGTGAACGTCACCGATCAGTCCATTGCCGACCTCGACCCGGAGATTGCACGAGTCCTCGACGGAGAGCTTGCCCGCCAGCAGCGCATGCTCGAGATGATCGCGAGCGAGAACTTTGTGCCGCGCGCCGTGCTGCAGGCCCAGGGCTCCGTGCTGACCAACAAGTACGCCGAGGGCTACCCCGGTAAGCGCTACTACGGCGGCTGCGAAGAGGTCGATATTGCTGAGTCGATCGCGATTGAGCGAGCCAAGGCACTCTTCGGGGCTGATCACGTCAATGTGCAGCCCCACTCGGGTGCCACCGCGAATGCCGCGGTCATGCACGCCCTCGCCCGCGCTGGCGACAAACTGATGGGCCTGTCGCTCGCCCACGGCGGCCACCTCACCCACGGTATGAAGATCAACTTCTCGGGCCGCCTCTACGAGATCGCCGCTTACGAGGTGGACCCCGCCACCGGCATCCTTGACATGGACCGGGTGCGCGAGCAGGCCGTGGCCGAAAAGCCCGATGTGATCGTCGCCGGCTGGTCCGCCTACCCCCGCCAGCTTGACTTCGCCGCCTTCCGCCAGATCGCCGATGAGGTCGGGGCGAAGCTCTGGGTGGATATGGCCCACTTCGCGGGCCTGGTGGCCGCGAACCTGCACCCGAGCCCTGTGCCGCACGCCGATGTCGTCTCCACCACCGTGCACAAGACCCTCGCCGGTCCCCGCTCGGGCATGATCCTCTCCACCGAGGAATGGGCTAAGAAGATCGACTCGGCCGTGTTCCCCGGCCAGCAGGGAGGCCCCCTCATGCACGTGATCGCCGCGAAGGCTGTGGCCATGAAGATCGCCGCCAGCGAAGAGTTCCGGGACCGCCAGCGCCGCACCCTGGAAGGCGCCCAGATTCTCGCCGAACGCCTCCAGGCCGAGGACACCAAGAAGGCCGGCATCTCCGTGCTCACCGGCGGCACCGATGTGCACCTGGTGCTGGTCTCCCTGGTGGACAGCCAGATGGACGGTCAGATGGCCGAGGACCGCCTCCACGAGGTCGGCATCACCGTCAACCGCAACGCCGTGCCCAATGATCCGCGCCCGCCGCGGGTCACCTCCGGCCTGCGCATCGGCACCCCGGCACTCGCTACCCGCGGTTTTGGTGCCGACGAGTTCCGTGAGGTGGCCGACGTGATCGCCCTGGCCCTCACCGACGGCGCCGACCTGGAATCCCTGCGCCGCCGCACCGCCGCGCTCGCCGAGAAGAAGCCGCTGTACGCCGGCCTCACCCAGTACTGAGCCCCACAGGCGCCCGGCCCGGGACACCCCCGGCGCCGGGCGCAGCACCATCGGGCGCCAGCACCGGCGCCCCGACCTGACGGACGATGCGAAGGAGAACCCGTGTCCGCACAGATCCTGGACGGCAAAGCCACCGCGAAGGCCATCAAGGAAGACCTCGCTGAGCGCGTGGAGCGCCTCATGGCGGCGGGCCACCCGCAGCCGGGCCTGGCCACCGTGCTGGTGGGCGATGACCCCGGCAGCGCCGCTTACGTGCGCGGTAAGCACCGTGATAGCGAACAGATCGGCCTGAACTCGATCCAGCGTCACCTGCCGGCCGAAACCACGCAGGAAGAGCTCGAAGCGGTGATCGACGAACTGAACGCCGATCCGGCCTGCACCGGCTACATCGTGCAGCTCCCGCTGCCCAAGCACATCGACACCGATGCAATCCTCGAACGGATCGACCCGGCGAAGGACGCCGACGGCCTGCATCCGATGAACCTTGGGCGTCTGGTGCTGAACGCCAACCGCCCGATCCTCACCCCGCTGCCCTGCACGCCCCGCGCAGTGATCGAACTGCTCGCGCACCACGGGGTCGATCTGAAAAGCAAGCACGTGGTGGTGATCGGCCGCGGCGTGACCGTTGGGCGTTCGATTGGCGCGCTCATGACCCGTCGGGCCGTGAATGCCACCGTGACCCTCACCCACACCGGAACCACCGACCTGCCCGAGCAT
Source organism: Actinomycetes bacterium (assembly GCA_023389045.1). Taxonomy (GTDB): domain Bacteria; phylum Actinomycetota; class Actinomycetes; order Actinomycetales; family Dermabacteraceae; genus Brachybacterium. The sequence continues at coordinate 14,628 of JAEWEZ010000173.1, read as the reverse complement.
CTGCGCCGCGCCGACGTGATCGTGGCGGCGGCGGGCGTGGCCCACCTGGTGCGCCCCGAGGACGTCAAAGAGGGAGCGATCGTGCTGGATGTGGGCGTCTCCCGCGTGGAGGACCCGGAGACCGGCAAGGCCACCCTGACCGGCGATGTGGACCCGGCCGTGGCTGAGAAAGCCTCCTGGATCTCCCCGAACCCCGGTGGCGTTGGGCCGATGACCCGCGCGCTGCTGGTGAAGAACGTGGTGGAGATGGCCGAGCATCAGGCCGGGATCGACACCACCCCGCAGCTGTGAGGCGTACCGCCGCAGCGGCAACACCCTGAACATCATCCCTCACCCGCATGCCCGGCCTCGGTCATGCGGGTGAGGCATACCCCGCCAGTTAGCGTCGACACACTCGAAGCCGAGATACTGAAGCCATGACCCTCACGATCGCCACCGTCAATGTCAACGGCCTGCGTGCCGCCGCCCGCAAGGGAATGCCCGACTGGATCGCCGCCACCGCGGCAGACATCATCACCATGCAGGAGGTGCGGGCGCCCGACGACCTGGTGGCCGGTCTCGTGGGGGAGGGCTGGTCCGTGGCCTCTACGGCCTCGCTCCTGAAGGGCCGCGCCGGGGTTGCCACCGCGGTGCGCTCGGAGCGCAGCGATGTGGATCTGGAAACGGTCCGACGCGGACTGCCCGGCCTCGACGCCGACGCCCACACCGGGCGCTGGCTCGAAACCGACCTGGCCGATCCCTTCGGAGACGGGAAAACCCTGACGGTCATCTCCTGCTACCTGCATTCCGGCAATGTGGAGAAGCCGCAGACCATGGCCGATAAGTACGAGTTCCTCGACGTGATGCTCGCGCATCTGGAGAAGCTGCGCTCCGATGGCCGCCACGTGGTGCTCACCGGCGACATCAACATTGCCCACCGCGAAGTGGATATCAAGAACTGGAAGGGCAATCTGAAGTCGGCCGGCTTCCTGCCCGAGGAGCGCGCCTACCTTGACCGGATGCTCGTTGAGGGCGACTGGGTGGATGTGCACCGCAGCCTCGCCGGTGAAGGCCCCGGCCCCTACACCTGGTGGTCGCAGCGCGGAAAAGCCTTCGATAACGACTCCGGCTGGAGGATCGATTACCAGATCGCAACCCCGGAGCTGGCGGCTCGCGCGACCAGCGCCCAGGTGGATCGTGCCCCGAGCTACGACACGCGTTGGTCGGACCACGCACCGCTCGTGATCAGCTACTCCTGACCGCGCGGCGGGTAGGGGAGCGGCTTAGCGCCGTTTCCCCCGCCCGGTGGCGCTGCGCTTCAGCGCCCGCAGACCGGCCTCGCGCAGAGCCGGATTCGCGGCCGCTGCAGCGGCACCTTTGGAGAGCAGGTCTACGGTCCAGCGGCCGGTATCGGAGTCCAGGAAGTCCTTGATCGCGGTGGCGCGCTCGCCGAGGGTGCGGAGTTTTTCCTCGGCTGCACTGCTGCCCGTCGAGCTCCCGGAACGTGCCGAGCCCGTCGGGCCCGCTGAACGCGCGGAACCCGTCGTGCCCGACGCGCCTGCCGTGCCCGACGCGCCTGCCGTGCCCGACGCGCCCGAAGAAGATCCCGTCGTCTGCCCGGAGGGTTCCTGATCCGCATCACGGAACAGACCCTCCTCGCGCATCTCCTCCTCATGCGCTTCCACCATGCTCAGGCGGTGCTGGGCCACTCGCAGTTCCTGCGGCACCGTCACCATCCGCCGCAGCTGCCCCTCGGCCGCTGCCCGCAGCGTTTCCACATGGGTGCGCAGCCGCGTCGGCGACACCTGCCCGGTGCCGGTGCCACCAGCCTCACGCTGCTCCAGCCGCGCAGCGGCATGCACGAGCGCAACGGCGATCGCCCCCGCCGTTTCCACCGTCAGCCCCACCCGGTCGGCTGCCGCCGGGGAGTCGAGCTGCTGGCGCAGATGCGCAATCGGCTCCGGATCAGCCTCCAGATCCAGGGCGTGCAGGGAACGATCCATGAACGCGCGGTAGTCCAGATCCTCATCGAGGTGCGCATGCAGCAGAGTGCTGCGCGTCCAGTCCTCGGGAAGATCCACAAGCTGCAGACCCTCACGGAAGAACTCATCGCGCATCGCCGTGATCACGAGGCCGCGAGCGTGATCGAGCAGATCCTGACCCGAGGGGGAACGGCCGAGTTCCGGGGCGATACTGCGCAGATCCGGCTCCCGCTGGGGGCGGCGCGATATCGCTCCACCTCGCAGCATCGGCAGGGGAAGACGGTCTCGGATCGTGCGCAGCCTGCTCATGTGCTCCTCCTTGGCAGTCGCGGATGATGACTCGATCATGTCACGCCCGTCTGGACTCCGCCCGAGGAGGAACAGGCCGACGGGCCCCGTCCCAGAAAGGACGAGGCCCGTCGGTGCTCAGTCAGTGCGGCAGGTATCGCACAGGCAGGTTCCCTGCGGTCCCGGGGCCCAATGCGCCGAGGACGGTGCGGTGGCCTGCTGCGATGCCGCGCTCAGAAACGGCGATGCCGGATCAGATCCGGCCGCGGATCATCGCCTGCTTCACCTCGGCAATCGCCTTGGTCACCTGAATGCCACGGGGGCAGGCTTCCGAGCAGTTGAAGGTGGTGCGGCAACGCCACACACCCTCGCGGGAGTTCAGGATCTCCAGACGCTGCTCGCCGGCGTCATCACGCGAATCGAAGATGAAGCGGTGCGCGTTCACGATCGCGGCGGGGCCGAAGTACTGCCCGTCGGTCCAGAACACGGGGCAGGAGGAGGTGCAGGCGGCGCAGAGGATGCACTTGGTGGTGTCATCGAAACGCTCACGCTGTTCAGCCGACTGCAGACGCTCCCGGCTGGGCTCCTGGCCATGCGCCACGAGGAACGGCATAACCTCGCGGTAGGCGTCGAAGAAGGGCTCCATATCGACGATCAGATCCTTCTCCACCGGCAGGCCCTTGATGGGCTCGACGGTGATCGGCTTCTTGATGTCGAGGTCCTTCAGCAGCGTCTTGCAGGCCAGGCGGTTACGGCCGTTGATACGCATGGCGTCAGAGCCGCAAATACCGTGCGCGCAGGAGCGACGGAAGCTCAGCGAGCCATCGTGATGCCACTTGATCTCATGCAGGGCATCCAGCACGCGGTCGGTGCCATGCATCCGCACGGTGTAGTCCTGCCAGCGCGGCTTCTTGTCAATGTCCTTATCGAAGCGGGCGATCCGCAGGGTCACGTCGAAGGAGGGGATCTCCTGGGCCTTCGCCTCCGGGGCCTCGGTTTTCTCAGCAACGGCACTCATCAGAACGTGCGCTCCTTCGGCTCGTAGCGGGTGATAATCACGGGTTTCGTGCCCAGGCGCAGGCTCGTGCCTTCCACGCCTTCCTCACCCTCCAGGGTCCGGTAGGCCATGGTGTGGTGCAGGAAGTTCTTGTCGTCACGGTCGGGGAAGTCCTCCCGGAAGTGACCGCCACGGGACTCCTGACGGTGCAGGGCGCCCAGGGCCACGCACTCCGCGATATCCAGCAGGTAGGAGAGCTCCACGGCCTCCATCAGGTCGAAGTTGTATCGACGGGACTTGTCCTGCACGGCCACGGTCTCGTACCGCTTCTTGAGGTCGCGGATATCGGCCAGGGCCTTGCGGCAGGTCTCCTCGGTACGGAACACCTGCACATTGGCGTCCATGGTTTCCTGCAGGGCCGAGCGGATATCGGCGATCCGGTCGTCGGTCGCGGGACGGTCACGCAGACGCTGCAGCAGATCCACGGTGGGCTGCTCCGCACCGGGCTCCAGCTCGGCATGCTCCACGGTGTGAGCGTGCTCAGCGGCAGCGATACCGGCGCGGCGGCCGAAGACGTTGATGTCCAGCAGCGAGTTGGTGCCCAGACGGTTACCGCCGTGCACGGACACGCAGGCCACCTCGCCGGCGGCGTACAGGCCGGGGATGATGTCCTCGGCGTTACGCAGCACCTCACCCTTGATGTTGGTGGGGATACCGCCCATCGCGTAGTGCGCGGTGGGGTAGACGGGGACCGGCTCGGTGTACGGCTCCACACCCAGGTAAGTGCGGGCGAACTCGGTAATATCCGGCAGCTTCGCGTCGATATGCGCGGGCTCAAGGTGGGTGAGGTCCAGCAGCACGTAGTCCTGCTTGGGGCCGCAGCCGCGGCCTTCACGCACCTCGTTGGCCATGGCGCGGGCCACCACGTCACGCGGGGCGAGGTCCTTCAGAGTCGGCGCGTACCGCTCCATGAAGCGTTCCATATCGCGGTTACGCAGGATGCCGCCCTCACCACGGGCCGCTTCCGAGAGCAGAATGCCCAGGCCCGCCAAACCCGTCGGATGGAACTGGAAGAACTCCATATCCTCCAGCGGGATCCCGCGACGCAGCGCCATAGCCGGGCCGTCACCGGTCAGGGTGTGGGCGTTCGAGGTGGTCTTGAAGACCTTGCCGAAGCCGCCGCTGGCAAAGACCACGGACTTCGCTTTGAAGACGTGGATCTCGCCGGTGGCGAGCTCGTAGGTCACGACGCCGGCCGCGCGCACATCCTCATCGGTGCGGGGATCGCCGGTGAGCAGAACGTCGAGCACGTAGTACTCGTTGAAGAACTCCACATGCTGCTTCACGCAGTTCTGGTAGAGGGTCTGCAGAATCATGTGGCCGGTGCGGTCGGCCGCGTAGCAGGCGCGACGCACGGGCGCTTCGCCGTGCTCACGGGTGTGGCCACCGAAGCGGCGCTGGTCGATTCGCCCCTCGGGGGTGCGGTTGAAGGGCAGGCCCATCTTCTCCAGGTCGAGCACCGCGTCGATGGCTTCCTTCGCCATGACCTCGGCAGCGTCCTGGTCCACCAGGTAGTCGCCACCCTTGACGGTGTCGTAGGTGTGCCACTCCCAGTTGTCCTCTTCCACATTGGCCAGCGCGGCGCACATGCCGCCCTGGGCGGCACCGGTGTGGGAGCGGGTGGGGTACAGCTTGGTGACCACGGCGGTGCGGGCGCGCTTGGAGGCTTCCAGCGCGGCACGCATGCCGGCACCACCGGCGCCGACGATCACCACGTCGTAGGTATGGGTCTGCATGAGAGGTCTAGCTCCGTTCGAGAACGACGGGAAGGTGGGGCTCGGTGTGCCGGTGGGGGCTCCGGCACGCCGCGGTGTCAGCCCTTGCAGATGGAGGGCAGCAGGGACGGATCCGCGCCCGGCGGGCAGGGGTTGAAGGTGAAGATGACCAGGGTGCCCAGCACGATGGTCAGCACGGTGGCGAAGTACAGCAGGCCCTTGAGCACGAGGCGGAGGGTGGAGCTGTGCGCGTAGTCATTGATGATGGTGCGCACGCCATTGGCGCCGTGGATCATGCCCAGCCACAGCATGGCCAGGTCCCAGACCTGCCAGAAGGGGCTTGCCCACTTGCCGGCCACGAAGGCGAAGTCAATGCCCTTGACGCCTTCGCCCAGCCACAGGTTCACGAAGAGGTGGCCGAAGACCAGCACGAGGAGCAGAACGCCGGAAGCGCGCATGAACAGCCACGAGATCATCTCGGTGTTCACACCGCGCTGGCCGGTGCGGCGGTAACGGGTGCTCGGTTCAGGAATCGTCGTGGTCATCTCACGCTCCGAACATGTGCATCAGGTGGCGGGGGGCGAAGCCGAGCATCAGCACGATCCAGGCGACCACAACACCCCAGAAGAGGGCGCGCTGGTGCTTGGTGCCCTGGGCCCAGAAGTCGACCAGGATGACGCGGATGCCGTTGAGGGCGTGGAACAGGACGGCGCCGACCAGACCCAGCTCGCCCAGGCCGAAGACGACGGTCTTGTAGTGACCGATGACTTCGTTGTACGCCTCAGGCGAGACGCGCACGAGCGCGGTATCGAGCACGTGCACGAGCAGGAACAGGAACAGGAGCATTCCTGAGATGCGGTGGGCGACCCAGGACCACATGCCCTCACGGCCGCGGTAGAGCGTCCCGGACTTGGCTGATGCCACGGGGGATCCTCCAAAGCTGTGGATGGGGCCGGAGGATCCGAAGCGTCACCATGGGACCAACGCCGCAACGATGCGGGCGCGGGGAGTGCGGCGCAGAGGATGGGGACCTCCGCACGCGCAGTGTTGACGACACGGCGACATCATCATCACCCCCGACAGGGGCTCCTCTAGCCTAGCACCGCTGCGGTTTGCCGGGCGCGTACGACCTGCGGCGCTGTGCGGCGTGGCAGAGGTCACGTCATTGATTCTGAGCACTGATTACGCTGTGGGCATGAGTGAATCCTCCCCGGTGCCTACCGCTGGGTCAGTTGCTGATGCGGCGCACCGCCCCGCAGCCTCCGCGCCCTTTATCCCCGTCATCCCCGCCGGCGGTGCCGGAACGCGCCTGTGGCCGCTGTCGCGGCGCCACCACCCGAAGTTCCTCCTGGACCTCACTGGGCGCGGCAGCTCCCTGCTTCAGCAGACGCTGACCCGTCTTGAACCCATTGCCGACCGCCCCGCCATCGTCGTCACCGGCACTGCTCACGCCGCAGCGGTGGGGGAGCAGCTCGGTGACCGCGCCCGCGTGCTGACAGAACCTTCGGGGCGCAACTCCATGCCCGCCATCGCCCTGGCTGCTGCCGTGGCTGTGGAGCAGGACGAGAACGCCATCATCGGCTCCTTTGCGGCTGACCACCTGATCGAGGATGCCGGGGGCTTCCGCGCCTGTGTGGAGCGGGCCTGTGCGGCCGCCGCCCAGGGCTACCTGGTCACGATCGGCATTGAGCCCTCCTTCCCGGCGACGGGTTTCGGCTACATCCAGCGTTCTGCTGAGCCGGCCCCGACGTTGGAAGGAACCGGCGCCCTGCCCGTCCACCGTTTCGTGGAGAAACCGGATCGTGAGCGCGCTGAGCAGTTCCTGGCCGAGAGTGGATTCTTCTGGAACGCCGGAATGTTCGTCGTGCAGGCCCGTACCCTCCTGGACGCCCTCGCGGAGCAGATCCCCTCGCTCGCCGCGGGCGCCTGCGAGATCGCCGCGGCGCTCGGAACCGCTGAGGAAGAACAGACCGTGGAGCGGGTCTGGCCCACCCTGACCTCGATTGCGATCGACCACGCCCTGGCTGAACCCCTGGCAGCCCAGGGGCGCGTTGCCGTGGTTCCGGCCTCCTTTGACTGGGACGATGTGGGCGATTTTGTGGCCCTCGGGCGCCAGCTCCGCGGTGCGGACGCAGGGGAGGGCGTGCAGCATGTGGAATGCCTCGACGGCGCCGGTGATGTCCGCGTTCTGGGCACTGCACAGGTGGATGCGGTCGCTTCCCGGGCCACGGTGTACGGTGCGACCCAGCGCCGTATCGCCCTGGTGGGCCTGGACGGAATCACCGTTGTGGACTGCGAGGACGCCCTCCTCGTCATGTCGGACGATCACGCCCAGTCGCTTGGCACGCTGGTTAGTTCCCTCAGCGAACGCGGGGGAGAGCACCTGCGCTAGGGCAGCACACCTGCGCGCCCGCCCACTGTGAAGAGAAGGAACTACCGTGCACGCCCCTGACCCCTCGCCCCTACCCGCTCCCGTGCGCTCCAGCGCAGGCCCGCAGCACAGTGAGCAGGTACGCGAGAGGGTGTTGGGGCCGACGGGGCTCATCGCCCAGACGATTGCCGAACGTGAAGAGCATCTGCGGGAGGTGCGTCGGCACTTCCACCGCTTCCCTGAGCTCTCCCACGAGGAGTTCGCGACCACCGACACCGTCGCCTCCCATCTGGAGGGGCTGGGACTGAGCGTCGTGCGGATGCCCCGCACCGGTCTGATCTGCGATATCCCCGGCTCCGACGGCATCCTCGCGCCGATCGCGCTGCGCGCCGATATGGATGCCCTCGGCATCCCGGAACTCACGGCCCATTCCTTCCGCTCGACCGTCGAGGGTGTCTCCCATTCCTGCGGTCACGATGTGCATATGAGCGCCGTCATCGGTGCCGCCCACGCCCTCGCACGGGTGGCGCAGGAGGGACTGCTCACACGCACCGTCCGTCTCGTCTTCCAACCCTCGGAGGAAAGGCACCCCTGCGGTGCCCTTGAACTCATCGCCGAGGGCGTCGTGGACGGGGTGGATTCGATCCTCGCCCTGCACTGCGATCCCGGTGTGGACGTGGGGCATGTCGGTTTGAAGGTCGGACCGATCACCTCGGCCACCGATCCGGTGCAGATTCGTCTGCGCGGACCGGGCGGGCACACGTCCCGTCCGCATTTGAGCCAGGACCTCGTCTATGCGCTCTCCTCGATTGCCACGCAGCTTCCCGCCGCGCTCGGCCGACGGATGGATCCACGCTCGGGCGTGAACCTCACCTGGGGCAGCATCCATGCCGGCTCTGCGTTCAATGCGATTCCCTCCGAAGGGGAACTGCAGGGCACCCTGCGCTGCCTGGATCACGAGACCTGGGATCGAGCCGAGGAACTCCTCGAGGAGATCACGGCAGAAATCGCCCGCACCTGGGGTGTCGAGGCCAGCGTCAAGCACGACCGCGGCGTGCCGCCGGTCTCGAATGATGCGCGCTCGGTGCAGGTGCTGGAGGAGGCGATCACCTCGGTGCTCGGGCGCGAGATGATCGATCCGACGGCGCAGTCGCTCGGCGGCGAAGACTTCGCCTGGTACCTGGAGAAGGTGCCCGGTGCACTTGCCCGTCTAGGCACCCGGACTCCCGGTGGGCGTACCTACGACCTCCACATGGGCGATCTCGTGATTGACGAACGCGCCATCGGGATCGGTGCATCGGTCCTGGCCAGCGCCTGCATCACACGTGACCTGATCGTGTGATGAAGATGCCAGGGTGGCGGTGCTCCCGGTAGCACTGCAGGTCGCAGGTAGTTCGCCCGGGCGTCACCTTCGCGTCGATTGGGTAACGTTTCCATCGCGCGGACCTGGGTCCGCTCCACAGAGTCGATCTGACGATTACAGTTTCCGCGACACCTTGACGCAGCGCCGCCCGAGACCGTTCTGGGCAGCCCGTCCGCCATCCGCCATCTCCTGGAGGACCCTGTGAAGAACACCTCTCGTCTGATCGCCCTCGCCGGTGTGGGCGTCCTCGCCTTCTCCGCCTGTGGTTCCGCCCCCGACGCCGGTGACGGCAAAGGCGGCGACAAGAAGTCCGGCGGCGACTTCAAAGCCTGCATGGTTTCCGACTCCGGTGGCTGGGACGACAAGTCCTTCAACGAGTCCGGGTACAAGGGCCTCGAAGCTGCCAAGAAGGATCTCGGCATCGAGACCCAGACCGCTGAGTCCAGCGCGGTGACCGACTTCGAGCCGAACATCAACAACCTGGTCGGCTCCGACTGCGACATCATCTACACCGTCGGCTACCTGCTCGCCCCCGCCACCGGAAAGGCTGCGCAGGCCAACCCCGACACCGGGTTCGCCATCATCGACTCCACCGCCCAGGACGCTGACGGCAAGCCGATCGAGGTCAAGAACGTTAAGCCGATCGAGTTCAACACCTCCGAGGCTGCCTTCCTGGCCGGCTACCTCGCCGCGGGCATGTCCAAGACCGGCAAGGTTGCCACCTACGGCGGCATGGCCATCCCGACCGTGACCATCTTCATGGACGGCTTCGTGGACGGCGTGAAGAAGTACAACGAGGACCACGGCAAGAACGTCCAGGTGCTCGGTTGGAACAAGGACACCCAGGCAGGCTCGATCGTCGGCAGCTTCGAGGATCAGACCAAGGGCAAGGCCGTCTCTGACGAGTTCTACAAGCAGGGCGCCGATATCGTGATGCCGGTGGCCGGCCCCGTGGGCGCTGGCACCATCGCCGCTGCCAAGGAGCACAAGGGCGCCATGGTCATCTGGGTGGACTCCGATGGTTTCGAGACCAACTCCTCCGATAAGGCAGCCCAGGACGTCATCCTCACCTCCGTGATGAAGATGATCGGTCAGTCCGTGCAGGACGTCACCAAGGCCGCCTCCGAGGGCAAGTTCGACAACAGCCCCTACGTTGGCACCCTCGAGAACGGTGGCGTGGGCCTGGCCCCCTTCCACAACTTCGAGGACAAGGTTCCCGCGGAGCTGAAGACCGAGCTGGAGCAGATCAAGAAGGACATCATCGACGGCAAGATCGTCGTGGAGTCCAAGGCTGCGCCGAAGGGCAAGTGATACCTCGGGACGTGTGCGGCTCCCACGCCGCTCCCTCCCGCTAGAGTGAATCGCGGTCCCCGCCATACAGTGCGGGGGCCGCGATTCCCCGTCGGACGGTTCGTGACGACAACGCACCGTACCGACGCCCCCTCTCCACCACGCCCCGGCACTGCCGACGGGGCCGACGGAAGCGAGTGCTGTGAAGCTCGAACTGCAGGGCATCACGAAGGTCTTTGGATCCTTCGTGGCCAATGACGCCATCGACCTCGTCGTCGAACCGGGGGAGATCCACTCCCTGCTCGGTGAGAACGGCGCCGGCAAATCCACCCTGATGAATGTGCTGTACGGCTTGTACAGCCCCGACGGCGGGCAGATCCTGCTGGACGGAAAACCGGTGAGCTTCTCCGGCCCCGGTGACGCTATGGCTGCTGGCATTGGAATGGTCCACCAGCACTTCATGCTCGTGCCCGTCTTTACCGTGGCCGAAAACGTTGTGCTTGGAAGTGAACCGACCAAGGGCGGTCTGCTCGACCTCGCCGCCGCCCGCAAGGTAGTCCGGGAGATTTCCGAACGCTTCGGCTTTGACCTCGACCCCGATGCGAACGTGGAAGACCTCCCGGTCGGCGCCCAGCAGCGCGTGGAGATCGTTAAAGCCCTCAGCCGCCGCGCCGAAATCCTCGTGCTCGATGAGCCGACCGCCGTGCTGACCCCGCAGGAAACCGATGAACTCATGGGGATCATGCGGCAGCTGCGCGATGAAGGCACCTCGATCGTCTTCATCACCCACAAGCTGCGCGAGGTGAAGGCCGTGGCCGACCGGATCACCGTGATCCGTCGCGGCAAGGTGGTGGGAACCGCCGATCCGAGCGCAGACCAGACCGAACTCGCCTCCCTGATGGTGGGCCGCCAGGTGGCCCTCGACATTGACAAAGCCCCCGCCAAGCCAGGCGAGGTTGCCCTGACCGTGAAGAACCTGCAGGTCACCGACCCCTCCGGGGTGCGCACCCTGGATGCCGTCTCCTTTGACGTGCACGACGGGGAAGTGCTTGCGATCGCCGGTGTGCAGGGCAACGGCCAGACCGAGCTCACCGAGGCGCTGCTTGGCCTGCAAGAGGACGTGAAGGGATCGGCCGTGCTGCGCGGCCAGGAACTGATTGGCCGCACCACCAAACAGATCCTCGACGCCGGCGTGGGCTTCGTCCCCGAGGACCGCACCCACGATGCGCTCGTACCGGACTTCTCCGTGGCCGAAAACCTCGTTCTCGACCAGCACGACCGAGCCCCCTTCGGCTCCGCACTCGCCCTGCATCTCGGGGCGATCCACGACAACGCCGTCGAGCAGATCCGCGAATTCGATGTGCGAACCTCCTCCGGAGGCGAAGTGGCCGTCTCCACGCTGTCCGGTGGTAACCAGCAGAAAGTCGTGATGGCTCGCGCGCTGAACCGTGAACTGTCACTGTTCATCGCATCCCAGCCCACCCGCGGTGTGGACGTCGGCTCGATCGAGTTCCTCCACCGCCGGATCATCGCCGAACGCGATAAGGGCACCCCCGTCGTGATCGTCTCCACGGAACTGGACGAGGTCACCCAGCTCGCCGACCGCATCGCCATCATGTACCGCGGCCGGATCCTCGGGATCGTTCCCGGCAATGAAGACCGCGACGTGCTCGGCCTGATGATGGCCGGATACAGCGTCGAATCCGCCCGTGAGGCCGTCGCCGCCGGCGCCCGCACCACCGACTCCCAGCTCGCCGATGAAGGAGATATCGCGTGACCACCGCACCCGACGGCGCCGCCCCGGCCGGGAACGCCCCCGGCGTGGGCCCCACCCCACCGCCCGCCGACGCCGCCAAAGACACCGGCGCCTGGGAGAAACTCGTCGCCGCGATCGGGCGCGGAAACCCGCTCGTGATCGCCCTGAGCTTCCTGCTCGCCTTCGTGATCGGCTCCCTGCTGATCATCATCGCTGACCAGGATGTGCGTGAGGCCGCGACCTACTTCTTCGCCCGCCCCCAGGACACCCTGATCGCCATCTGGGACTCGATCACCCAGGCCTACCTGGCGATGCTCCGCGGAAGCATCATCGACTACAAAGCCGATTCGCTCTCGCGGATGCTGCGCCCCCTGACCGAAACCCTGACCGTCGCCACCCCGCTGATCATCGCCTCCTGCGGTATGGCCGTTGGCTTCCGCGCCGGCCTGTTCAACATCGGTGGCACCGGTCAGCTCATCGTGGGCGCCATGGCCGCCGGCTACGTGGGCTTCACCTGGCAGCTGCCGGTGGTCCTGCACCTGCTGGTCGCCCTCGCCGCCGGCGTCATCGCCGGTGGTATCTGGGGCGGCATCGCCGGTTTCCTCAAAGCCCGCTTCGAGGCCAATGAGGTCATCAGCACCATCATGCTGAACTGGATCGCCACCTACCTGCTCTTCTACGCCCTGAAGACCGATGCCTTCACCGGCGAGAACAAAGCGCAGCCCACCTCCCCGTCGGTTCGTGACACCGCCTCCCTGCCCGGCATCCTCGGTGACCAGTACCGCCTCCACCTGGGCCTGCTGATCGCCCTCGGCACCGCCGTGCTGCTGTGGTGGCTGATGAGCCGCTCCACCCTCGGCTTCCGCTTCCGCGCCGTCGGCTCCAACCCGCGCGCCTCCGAGGTGGCCGGTATCTCCACCTCACGCGCCTCCTTCGGCGTGCTCCTCGTGGCCGGTGCTCTGGTTGGCCTCGCCGGCGCCGTGCACATCCTCGGCACCGAAAAGCGCCTGACCGACGGCATCGCCGGCTCGATCGGCTTCGACGCCATCACCGTCGCCCTGCTCGGCGCTTCCGGCCCCGTCGGAATCGTGCTGGCCGGCCTGCTGTTCGCGGCGCTATCTACCGGCGGCCGCTTCATGGAAACCACCCAGCAGGTGCCGCTCGAACTGGTGCAGGTGATCCAGGCCCTCGTGGTGCTGTTCATCGCGGCACCGCCGCTCGTGCGCACCATCTTCGGCATGAACCGCACGAAGAAAACGGGAAAGCGCGCGAAGAAATCCACCGCAGGGGCCGACGGGGCAAACGCCCCCACCGCCCCCGCCGCTGAGCAGACCGTCGAGAAGAAGGGAGCGGAGCGATGAGCACCCTCGCCCCCGCCTCGCAGGACGCAGCCGTCACCCGCACCATCACCGATGAGCGTCCCGCCAACTGGTGGCACCTGCCCACCGCCCTCACTGTCCTTGGTCTGCTCGCCCTGTTCTTCTTCGGGCTGCGCGGCCTGGACGGCGTGACCTCCACCTATGTGCTCGCCCATGACGGTGACCTCAACCCCGGCGGTCTGATCCCGAAGCAGATTGAAGTGCCTGCCAAGGTCACCTCGATCGTGCTCGGCGTGATCGCCCTGATCGCCGCCGGCGTGCTGTGGGCGCTCTCGGCCCGTGACCAGCGTCTGCGCCCCGCCCTGCGCAACAGCGTGTTGGCCGTCTTCGCTATCGCCTGGGTGCTGTGCTTTATGACCTGGGTGATCTCCGAGCGTGCCCTCGACGTGGGCAGCCTCCTGCAGGGCACCATCCTGCTGGCCGTGCCGCTCGCCTTCGGCGCGTTCTCCGGTGTGCTCTCCGAGCGCGCCGGCGTGATCAACATTGCCATTGAAGGGCAGCTCCTCTTCGGCGCCTTCGGCGCCGTGCTCGTCGGCTCCCTCACCGGCAGCGTCTGGGTGGGCCTGCTGGCCGCCCCGGTCATGGCCCTCATCATGGGCGCGATGCTCGCCCTATTCGCCGTCGGCTACCAGGTTCAGCAGATCATCGTCGGTGTGGTGCTGAACGTCTTCGCGGTCGGTATCACCTCGTTCTTCTTCGGCACCGTGATGACCGAACAGCCCGGTACCTTCAACACTCCGATGAAGCTGCCGAACATCCGCATCCCGGTCCTCGCGGACCTGCCCGTCATCGGCACGGTGCTCTTCGACCAGAACGTTCTCGTCTACCTCATGTGGGTGATCGTGATCGTGCTGACGATCGCGCTGTTCCGCACCCGCTGGGGTCTGCGTGTTCGCGCCGTCGGCGAGCACCCGCGCGCCGCCGACACCGTCGGTATCAAGGTCAACGCCACCCGCTGGTCGAACGTTCTGCTCGGCTCCGCCGTGGCCGGCCTCGGCGGTGCCACCCTGACGATCGGCACCGGCGTGGCCTTCGGACACGAAATGTCCGCCGGTAAGGGCTACATCGCCCTCGCCGCAATGCTGCTGGGCCGCTACCACCCGGTGGGTGCGCTGCTGGCCGCCCTCACCTTCGCCTTTGCGGACTCGCTCCAGCTGCGCCTGGGCACCATGACCGCTGCCGAAGGCGGCGTGAGCATCCCCGGCGACTTCCTGCTGATGCTGCCGTACATCGTGGCGCTCGCCGCGGTGGCCGGTGTGGTGGGCCGCGTGCGTGTGCCCGCCGCCGACGGTGTGCCCTACGTGAAGCAGTGACCTGCCCCGTCTGAACCGGCACTGTACCCGCGGCTCACCCCGCGGGTACAGCGCCCTTCGCGCTCACCAGCCGTCACTACGGCCCCACGAGGAGAGCCCATGACCCTTACCCCCCCCCCCCCCCCCCAACCCCCC
>JAEWEZ010000158.1 GCA_023389045.1 Actinomycetes bacterium | reverse complement strand
GTCCCGCGCAGCCGCGAGCATCCGAGCCGCGAGACCCAGGCCGAGATGGATAACCCGGCCTGCCTGCACGTGGGAATGGACCTGTACAAGTGGGCGATGAAGCTCTCGCCGCTGCTCCCCTCAACGCTGATCCTGGACTGTTTTGAGCATGCCCGGGCCACCCGTGTGCTCGATATGGAGGCGAGTCCTTACGATGTGCGGCCCCTCGGTTACGGGGTGGTGCCGATTGAGACGCCCGCTGGGAAAGCCGAATATGCCCGACGTCAACGGGCCCTCGCCCAGGGTGCGGAGGCGCTGCGCTCTCAGATCCTCGCGGAACTTGAGGCTCTTGCGCCGCTGATGGCCTGATCGGGCACGATCTCGCCATCACGCGCGGCAGCACGGTCCTGCGGGGACTCCATCAGCAGTTCCCCGTCGGACACAATCCACGTTCCCGAGCGTCCCGCGAGAATGTCCTGCACCCGGTCGGCGGAACCGATCACGGCGGTGGCGCCGGTGCGTTCGACGAAGCGGCAGGCTGCTTCCACCTTGGGGCCCATTGACCCGGCGGGGAAGGCGAAGGGGGACAGCTGCTCCGGGGTGGCCTGGCGGATGGCTCGCTGCGTCGGGGTGCCCCAGTCGAGGTAGACGGCATCCGCGTCGGTCAGGAGAAGCAGCAGGTCTGCGGCCACGTCCTGGGCGAGAACCGCCGTGGCACGGTCCTTATCAACCACGCCCTCAACCCCGATGACCCGGCCGGTGATCGGGTCCTCCACCACCGGCACTCCCCCACCGCCCGCGCACAGCACAATGCAGCCCTGGGCGCTCAGACTGCGCACCACCGAGGCCTGCTGCACACCGAGCGGCCGCGGCGAAGGAACCACTCGACGCCACCACTTCCCATCGGGCCGCACCTGCCATCCGTGCGCCTCGGCGAGACGGTGCGCCTCCTGTTCCTCGTAGACCGGCCCGACGAACTTTTCCGGACTCGCGAAGGCCTCGTCCTCGGGATCGACGACCGTGGTGGTCAGCACCGTGACCACATCGCGCCGCATCCGCGCCGCGCTGCGCATCTCCTGCCCGATCACGTAGCCGAGCATGCCCTGGCTTTCCGCGCCGAGAATATCCAGCGGATAGGACTGAACATCCTGGTAGGCAAGGTTTTGCAGGGCGAGCAGACCCACCTGGGGGCCGTTGCCGTGCGTAAGGATGAGGCGTTCTTTGAGGGCTACCTCGGCCAGCGGCTGCACAGCTTCTCGCACATTCTTGCGAAGGTTCTCGGCGGTGGCCGGTTCACCGCGGCGGGACAGTGCATTGCCGCCAAGGGCCACCACGACGGTGCGGGCGTCGGCCCCCGGCTCAGCGGGAATGCTCGGGATGATCGTGCTCAACGGGTCCTCCTCGGGCGTGGTCTCGTGGCTTGACGCTACTGAGCCTGGCCCTGTCCCGGGGGCGCTTCGGGAAACCCCGCACCGAGGTGCCGACCGGGATCCCGGGCAGCGGCAGTGCCGCTGGCCTGAGAGACTATCTGCATGCCTTCGCTCACGCCGCACCTGCCCGCTGATCCTTCCCGCGCCGATCAGGACGCCGTGGTCGACGGTTTCATCGCCGCGCAGCAGGAGATCGGCCGCACCCTGTACCCGCATCAGGAAGAGGCGCTGCTGGCGATCGCCGCCGGGGATCACGTGATCGCGGCAACCCCCACCGGGTCGGGGAAAACCACGATTGCCTATGCGGCCCTGTTTGCGGCGATGGCCCGCGGCGAGCGGGCCTACTACACCGCGCCGATCAAGGCCCTGGTCTCCGAAAAGTTCTTTGACCTGGTCGGGCAGTTCGGCGCGCAGAACGTCGGCATGATGACGGGCGATTCCTCGGTGAACCACGATGCGCCGATCATCGTGTGCACTGCCGAGATTTTCGCGAACCATGCCCTGCGCGATGGGGCCACGAGCGATGTGGGCCTCGCGGTGATGGACGAGTTCCATTTTTACGGCGATCCGCAGCGCGGCTGGGCCTGGCAGGTTCCGCTGATTGAACTGAAGTCCTGCCAGTTTGTGCTGATGAGCGCGACCCTCGGGGATGTGTCGTTCTTCGTGGAGGATCTGGAGGAGCGCACCGACCGGCCCGTGACGGTCATCGACGATGCCCCGCGTCCCGTCCCCCTGGATTTCCGCTGGTCGCTGGAACCGCTCGAGGACACGATCACCACCATCCTCGAGGATCGCGACGCCCCGGTGTACGTCGTGCACTTCACCCAGAAAGAGGCCCTTGAGCAGGCGCAATCTATGCTCGGGCAGAAAATCCTCACCCCCTCCCAGCGCGAGGAGGTCCGTGAACTCATCGGCGACTTCCGCTTCTCACGAGGGTTCGGGCAGACGCTCTCCAAGCTCGTACGCGATGGCATCGGTGTGCACCACGCGGGGATGCTCCCGAAGTACCGCCGTCTGGTAGAGAAACTTGCGCAGTCCGGGCTGCTGAAGGTGATCTGCGGAACCGACACCCTCGGGGTTGGGATCAATGTGCCGATCCGCACCGTGCTGCTGACGGGCCTGGCGAAGTTCGATGGGAAGCGGATGCGGCTGCTGAATAGCCGCGAGTTCCACCAGATCGCCGGGCGCGCTGGCCGCGCCGGCTATGACACCGTCGGACACGTCGTCGTGCAGGCACCCACCTGGACCATCGAGTTTGAACGCGAACAGACCAAGAAACGTGCCCGCGAGAAAGCCGGTGCGACGCCCAATAGCGCGAAGAAACGCAAGAAGGAACCAAAACCGAAGGTTCCCGAGGGCGCCGTGACCTGGAGCGAGCAGAATCTGCAGAAGCTGGTCGAGAACCCGCCGGAGGCGCTGCGCCCCCATCTGCGGATCACCCCATCGATGGAACTCGCGCTGATAGCCCGCCCCGGGAATGCCTTCGAGGCGGCCCGGCATTTGATCATGACGAGCCATCAAACCCCGACGCAGAAACGCAAACTGCTGCGCGAGGCCGTCGAGATTTTCCGTGGTTTGAAGGACGCGGAGATCGTGCGGGTGCTCGAGGAACCGGATCATCTGGGCCGACGGGTGAGCCTCGTGGATGACCTGCAGCTCGACTTCACGATGAACCAGCCCCTTGCCCCCTTCGCGATCGCGATGATCGACTCTCTCGACGAGGACTCCCCCACGCTCGCGATGGACACCGTCTCGATCATTGAGGCGATCCTGGAGGACCCGATGCAGATCCTGCTCGCGCAGCAAAATCAGGCGCGCGGGGAACTGCTCGCGGAGTTGAAGGCCGACGGGGTGGAATACACCGAGCGGATGTCGCTCCTGGATGAGGTGACCTGGCCGAAGCCGCTCGCGGAGGACCTGGAAGCAGCCCTGGAGATTTATCGCCGTTCTCACCCCTGGGTGCGCCCCAGGGATCTTTCCCCCAAGTCGATTGTGCGCGAACTGCACGAAACCGGGGCCACCTTCAGCGAGTACGTCTCCCGGTATCGACTGATGCGCTCCGAGGGCATCGTGCTGCGCTACCTCTCCGATGCCTACCAGGCGCTGCGCCGTACGCTCCCGCAGGAACTGCGCACCGAGCAGATCGAGGATGTCATCGAATGGCTCGGGGTGCTGGTGCGCGGGGTGGACTCCTCGCTCCTGGATGAGTGGGAGGCCCTCGCGCATCCCGAGGATTCCGAGGCTGAGGATGCGGCAAGCACCCTGAGGCCTGACTCCGCGCGTGTTCTCTCGGGGCAGCCGAAGGTGCTGCGCACCATGATTCGCCAGGCCATGTGGAACCGGGTGGAACTGTTCGCGCTGGAAAAAGAGGAGCGCCTTGAGGAGCTCGACGGGGCAAGCGGCTGGGATCGGGACCGCTGGGCTGATGCGCTCGATGACTTCTTCGACACCTACGACCATGTGGTCATCGAGGATCGGGCGCGTTCTCCGAAGCTGCTGCGGATCATCGAGGAGTCCCGACAGTGGCTGGTCACGCAGACGCTCATGGACCCCGAAGAGAACAACGACTTCGTGATGCAGGGCGTGGTCGATCTGGATGCGACCGACGAGGCAGGCGAACTCGCCTTCACCCTCGAATACGTCGGAGATATTGCCCGCGCCCCCTGGCGGTGACAGCCAGAGGGCGCGGAGACGGGGCGTTGCGCGCTAGGTGAGTCGCGCAGGATCAGGTGCGCGGGAGCAGCCGACGCATGATGTCGGTCGAGGTGACCACACCCAGGAAACGCCCGTCCTGCATGACGGCGGCGAGCTGCTCATGCTCCCCGCGGATCATCGTCAGGGCTGCAAGCATCGAGGTGTCGGCGTCGAGGTCGAAACCGTGCCCCGCCACGGGAGGCATTGGTCCGAAGCGTGGTTCAGACGGGGTTGGTGGGTTAGACGGGGTTGGTGGGTTAGACGGGGTTGGTGGTTGGGACGGGGGTTCTGTTCCATCCGTTCCGGCAGTGGGGCAGACGGGGGCAACCATAGGTTTCTCGAGGTAGGGCGGCCAGGACGCACGCACCAGACGGCCGTTCTCGTCGATCACTTCGAAGCGGTGCGCTGCTGCGGGTGCAGCGTGCACGATCCGCAGGCCACCTCATGGACCATCACGTGATGCCGCCGGCACAGCAGCACCAGATTCTCAAGATCCGTCGGGCCGCCCTCCTGCCAGGGGATCATGTGGTGCGCGTCGAGGTGTCGATGCTGGTGGCAACCGGGAAAGGCGCAGGCGCGGTGGGACCGAGGGGCCGACGTGGTGACCCGTGCGATGGAAGCCCTCCCCCAGCGTGAGCGGGAGCAGATTATTCAGTCGCTCCCCGCCCTCGAAGCGCTGCGGGAATCCATGCGGGTGCTCCGACACCACGACCTCGGAGGCAGTGAGTGAGGCGCTGGCGTCAGTGAAGCGCTGGGGTCAGTGAAGCGCTGGGGTTATTCAGCGCGCGCCCAGCCGATCTGTTGGAAGGCCTGCCTGTTCAGACCAGGCGGTGCATCCAGCCGTGGCGGTCCTCGACCCTGCCGTACTGGATGCCGGTGAGTTCCTCACGCAGGGAGAGCGTGAACTCGCCGGAGCCACCATCGCCCACCGGGACGGAGCCCTTCGGGTCGCGCAGTTCACCGATCGGGTTGATCACCGCGGCGGTGCCGCAGGCGAACATTTCGGTGATGCGGCCGGCCTGCAGGTCCTCGCACACGCGCGCGTAGGCCAGGCGCTCTTCCACAATCTGCAGGCCCCGATCTTCCGCCAGACGCAGCACGGAGGCGCGGGTGACGCCCTCGAGGATCGCGCCGGAGAGCGAGGGGGTGAGCAGACGGCCGTCGTTGGTCAGCGCAAACACGTTCATGCCGGAGAGCTCGTCGATGAAGGTGTGCGTCTCGGAGTCCAGGAACATCACCTCGTCGGCACCATTGGCCCCGGCCTCGTTCTTCGCGAGCAGGGAGGAGGCGTAGTTGCCGCCGCACTTCGCGGCACCCGTGCCGCCGGCGCCCGCCCGGGCGTAGGTGTTCGTCACCCACACGACCAGCGGCTGCACGCCACGCGGGAAGTACGCGCCAGCCGGGGAAGCGATCAGGTAGTAGTCCACGAGGTGCGCGGCACGCACACCCAGGAACTCCTCGGAGGCAAACATGAAGGGGCGCAGGTAGAGGCTGGTTTCCGTGGTCGGCTCAGGAACCCAGGTGGCATCCGTGCGCACCAGCTGCTCGAGGGATGCCATGTAGTCCTCCACCGGCAGCTCCGGCAGGGCCAGGCGCTGGGCGGAGCGCTGCATCCGCTTCGCGTTCTCCTGCGGGCGGAAGGTCCAGATGGAACCGTCGGCATGACGGTAGGCCTTCATGCCCTCGAAAATCTCCTGCCCGTAGTGCAGAACAGCAGCAGCCGGGGAGAGGGAGATCGGACCGAAGGGGATGATCTCGTCGCCGTGCCAGCCGTCCCCGGGGGTCCAGCGGGCATGGGCCATATGGTCGGTGAAGTGGCTCCCGAAGCCGGGATTGGCGAGGATCGCGGCGCGCTCCTCATCGCTGAAACGGCGGGGGGCGTCGGTGGTGGGGAACGAGAGAGCGCTCATGATGGGGGTCTCCTGAGAACGGCGATGAGGGCAGGATACGGCGGCGGGGCGGGGAAGGTCAGGCCTTCTGGACCGCTTCGACGAGCGCGTCACCGATCTCCTCGGTGCTGCGCTGGCCGTATTCACTGCGTCGGCGCAGGTCGGAATCGACGGCGCCCTGCACTCGCGCTGCCGCTTCCCGGCAGCCGAGGTGTTCGAGCATGAGGGCAACCGACAGCACCGTCGCGGTGGGGTCGGCGAGGCCCTTGCCTGCAATATCCGGGGCGGAGCCGTGCACCGGCTCAAACATGGAGGGGAATGCGCCGCTGGGGTTGATGTTTCCGGAGGCGGCCATGCCGATGCCTCCGCCGATGGCGGCGGCGAGGTCGGTGATGATGTCGCCGAAGAGGTTGTCGGTGACGATCACATCGAAGCGGCCGGGGTCGGTGACCATGTGGATCGTGGCGGCATCCACATGCGAATAGGCGACCGTGACCTCAGGGAACTCACTGCCCACCTGCTCGACGATGCGTTGCCACAGCGAGCCGGCGTGCACGAGCACATTGTGTTTATGCACCAGGGTGAGGTGGCCTCGGCGGGCGCGTGCCTGCTCGAAGGCGTAGCGCACCACGCGTTCCACACCCACGGCGGTGTTGATCGACACCTCGGTGGCAACCTCCAGCTCGGTGCCGGTGCGCATGGAGCCGCCATTGCCCACATAGGGGCCCTCGGTGCCTTCCCGCACGACGAGGAAGTCGATCTCGTCGGGGTCTTTGAGCGGCGTGGCGAGGCCCGGAACCAGGCGAGTGGGGCGCAGATTCACGTAGTGGTCGAAGCCGAAGCGCAGACGCAGCAGGAGTCCGCGTTCGAGAACACCGGAGGGCACCTCGGGGTCGCCGACGGCACCGAGCAGGATCGCATCGTGCTGACGCAGCAGCTCCTCATCGGCGTCGGTCAGGGTTTCTCCGGTGCGGTGCCAGCGTCCGGCACCGAGGTCCACGGGGGTCACCTCGGCGCTGCGGTTCTCGGCGGCGAGCGCAGCGTGCAGCACGCGAAGGCCCTGCGGAACTACCTCATGGC